>NZ_RIBZ01000270.1:0-151056 GCF_003721215.1 Streptomyces botrytidirepellens | reverse complement strand
CGGGGGGCCTCCCGAGGGGGGAACAGTGCGGGGGGCGGGGGCCTCCCGGGGGGAGGAACCGTGTGGAGCGAATACGTCGAGCCCACTGGCGACCTGGGGGGGTCTGTGCAGCAGGGGGAATCAGCCAGCCCGTTTTTATCAGCGCGCGGGCGGCCGGCGAACGGGACGATCGGCCGGCCCGCGATCGACTGGGAGCAGCGCTACCGCCGTACCGTGATCACCAGCGATACCGTGGCCACCGCCTGCGTGGTGGCGGCGATCGGCAACTTCTTCGGGGCCCGGGACGCGGCCAACTGGCACGAGAAGTGGGGAATTCTCGCATTCGGCACCGAGCTGCTGGTGCTGGGAGCGCTTGCGGTGAGCCGGTCATGGGCTCCGGCCGTGCTCGGCCAGGGCGCCGAGGAATTCCGCCGGCTCGGACGCTCACTGTTCATGGCGACCGTCGTACTGGCGCTCGGCGGGATCGCCCTCACCTCGCGCAACATCAAGCTCTGGATCTTCGTCGCGATCCCCGCGATCGCGCTCGTCACCATGACCGCGCGGTATCTGCTGCGCCTCTGGCTGCACAAACAGCGGAAGGAAGGACGGTGCCTGCGACCGGTGCTCGCGGCCGGGAGCCCGGCCACCGTGCGCGACCTGATCACCCGGACCCGCAAGTTCCCGCACCTCGGCTGGCGGGTGGAGGCGGTGTGCACGGCGGACGGTCGCGGGCTCGACGGTGACCGACTGGACGGAGTGCGGGTCGTCGGCCGACTGGCGGACGTCGCCAAGCACGTCCGCCACGACGGCTACCGTGTCGTCGCGGTCACACCGGACCCGCACTGGTCACCGGACCGGCTACAGCGGCTGGCCTGGAACCTCGAAGGCAGCGACACCGAGATGGTCGTGGCCCCCGTGCTGATGGAGGTGGCCGGCCCGCGGCTGCACGTCGACGCGGTGCTGGGGATCCCGCTGCTGCGGGTCAGCATGCCGACCTTCACCGGGGGCCGCCGGGCGGTCAAAGCGGTCGTCGACCGGATGGGCGCGGCGATCCTGCTGATGCTGTTCGCGCCGCTGATGGTGCTCGTCGGGCTGCTCGTGCTGATGGACAGTCGGGGCGGGGTGTTCTACCGCCAGCGCAGGGTCGGCAAGGACGGCCGCGAGTTCACCATTCTCAAGTTCCGCACCATGGTCGCCGGGGCTCACCGGGCACGTGCCGAGCTGGCCGACCGCAACGAGGGCGCCGGCCTGCTGTTCAAGCTCCGCCGGGATCCGCGGGTGACCCGGGTGGGAGCGGTGCTGCGCCGCTACTCGATCGACGAGCTCCCGCAGCTCTTCAACGTGCTCACCGGCTCGATGTCGCTCGTCGGCCCGCGGCCTCCGTTGCCGGAGGAGTCCGCCGCGTACGGCCCGGACATCCGTCGGCGGCTGCTGGTCAAGCCCGGGCTCACCGGCCTGTGGCAGATCAGCGGACGCAGCGACCTGCCGTGGGAGGAGGCGGTCCGGCTGGACCTGCGGTACGTGGAGGACTGGTCGCTCGCCCTGGACACAGTGATCTTGTGGAAGACGCTGCGTGCGGTGCTCCAAGGGCAGGGGGCCTATTGATGCGCGGAGGTCGTCGTCCGGCCGACGCACGGAAGGCGGGCCGCAAGGGCCTGCCTGGGGGGAGAGACGGGGCATGAGAGTCAGCGTTTTCGGGCTCGGCTACGTGGGCTGTGTGTCGGCCGCGTGCCTGGCGAGCCTGGGTCACGAGGTCATCGGGGTGGACGTCAACCAGGTGAAGGTCGACCTGGTCAACGACGGCAAGGCGCCGGTGGTCGAGGAGCGGATCGGCGAGCTCATCGCCGAGGTCGTGCGGACCGGAGCGTTACGCGCTACCGGCGACGTCCGCGAGGCGATCATGGGCAGTGAGGTGTCGCTGGTCTGCGTGGGCACGCCGTCCGAGCCCAACGGCAGCCTGTGCACCACGTACTTGGAGCGGGTCACCGAGCAGATCGGCGCCGCGCTGGCCGAGGGGGCCGAGCAGGGGGGCCGACACACCGTCGTGTTCCGCAGCACCATGCTCCCCGGCACCTGCCTGAACCTGCTGGTACCGATCCTGGAGAAGAACGTCGGCGGCACGGCCGGGGTGGGCTTCGGGGTCGCGGTCAACCCGGAGTTCCTGCGCGAGGGCACGAGCGTGCGGGACTTCTTCGACCCGCCCAAGACCGTCATCGGCGAGCTCGACCCGGCCAGCGGCGACGCGGTGATGGCGCTGTACGACGGCTTGCCCGGCGAGGTGTTCCGGGTGCCGGTCCCGACGGCCGAGGCGATCAAATACGCGGACAACGCGTTCCACGGCCTCAAGATCGGCTTCGCGAACGAGCTGGGCGCGGTGTGCCAGGCGCTCGGGGTGGACTCGCACCAGGTGATGGACGTGTTCCTGGCCGACCGCAAGCTGAACATCAGCCCCGCCTACCTGCGGCCCGGCTTCGCCTTCGGTGGCTCCTGCCTGCCCAAGGACCTGCGCAGCCTGGTTCACGCGGCGCAGCGGGCCGACGTCTCGGTGCCCATCCTCGCCCACGTACTGCCCTCCAACTCCGAACATCTGCAACGCGCGGTGGACCTGGTCGAGCGCACGGGCAAGCGTCGGATCGGCATGTTCGGGCTGTCCTTCAAACCCGGCACCGACGACCTCCGCGAGAGCCCGCTCGTCGAACTGGCGGAGAGGCTCTTCGGCAAGGGTTACGACCTGCGGATCTACGACGCCAACGTGAACCTCTCCCGGCTGATCGGCGCGAACCGCGAGTACATCGAGAACCGGCTGCCGCACCTCGCGCAGCTGCTCGCGGACTCCGTCGGCGAGGTGCTCGAGCACGCCGAGGTGTGCCTGGTCGGGACCGGGGACCCGGCCGTGCTGTCGGCGCTGCCCCAGGGTGACGGCCCGGTGATCGTCGACCTCATCCGCCTTCCCGACGCCGAGGCGCGCCGGGCCGAACCGGGGTACATAGGCCTTGCTTGGTGACACGTCGTTCGATGACACGGCCGGCGGCGACGGGTCGGGCCGTCGCGCGCTGATCCTGGTGGAGAACCTGTCGGTGCCGTTCGACCGGCGGGTGTGGCAGGAGTGCACGACGCTGCGCGACGCGGGCTGGGAGGTGCACGTCATCTGTCCCCGGGGGGAGAAGCGGGACACGGAGCCCGAGGCGGAGATCGACGGGGTGCGGATCCACCGCTACCCGTTGCGCGCGGCCACCGGAGGACCGGCCGGTTACCTGCGGGAGTACGGATCGGCGCTGTGGCACACGGTCCGGCTGGCCCGCAAGGTCGGCCCGGTCGACGTGGTCCACGCCTGCAACCCGCCCGACCTGCTGTTCCTGCCGGCGCTGTGGCTGAAGCGGCGTGGCGCGCGGTTCGTCTTCGACCAGCACGATCTGGTGCCCGAGCTGTACCTCTCCCGGTTCGACCGCGGCGAAGACCTGCTCTACCGCGCCGTGTGCGCGCTGGAACGGCGGACCTACCGGGCGGCGGACATCGTGCTCGCCACGAACGAGAGCTACCGGGACGTCGCGGTGCGCCGTGGCGGACGGCGGTCGGAGGACGTCTTCGTGGTGCGCAGCGCGCCCGCGATCGACCGTTTCCAACCGGTGCCGCCCGAGCCGGAGTTGAAGCGCGGCAAGCCTCATCTGCTGTGCTACCTCGGCGTCATGGGCCCTCAGGACGGCGTCGACTATGCCTTGCGGGCCCTGGCGAAGTTGCGCGACGAGGTCGGACGGACCGACTGGCACGCGGTGTTCGTCGGCGCCGGCGACGCCTTCGACGCGATGGTGGAGCTGTCCCGGCGGCTCGGGCTCTCGGAGCAGGTGCAGTTCACCGGGCGCATACCGGACGCCGACCTGGTGCGCTACCTGTCCACCGCGGACGTGTGCCTCTCCCCCGACCCGCGCAATCCGCTCAACGACGTGTCGACCATGAACAAGGTCCTGGAGTACATGGCGATGGGCCGGCCGATCGTCTCGTTCGACCTCCGAGAGGCGCGAGTCTCCGCCGGTGACGCCGCCGTCTACGCGCCCGCCAACGACGAGGCCGCGTTCGCGGGGCTCATCGCGCTGCTCCTTGACGATCCGGAGAGGCGGGCCCGGATGGGAAAGCTCGGCCAGGAGCGGGTCAGCGGGCCGCTCTCCTGGCGGAACTCGCAAGCGTCGCTGCTCGCCGCCTACGCCGCTGCCTGCCGTGACCACGCCCCCGGTTCGGCGGGCGGGCCGGTCCGGGCACGGAGGAGGCAGCACCGTTGAGCGATGACACGATACGCCTGGTCACGATCGGGCGGATTTTCCGTCGGCGCCGACGGCTTCTCACCCTCCTCGCCCTGGTGGGCGCGCTCGTCGGCTACGGCGCCTCTTTGCTGTTCCCGCCGAGTTACACGACGTCGGCATCGGTCCTGCTGCCGGGGCAGTGGGAGGAGCGCGAGCTGCTGACCCAGGTGGAGATCGCGACCAGTTCGGAGGTGGTCGACCGGGCGGCTGCCACGCTCCGCTGGACCGGCGTCAGCGGCACCGAGCTGCGGGATCACGTGGGCGTCAAGGTCGCCGACGGGAACATCATCAAGATCTCGGGCACGGCCGACACCCCGGAGCGCGCGCAACGGCTCTCCGACCACGTGGCCCAGCAGTTCGTCACGTACGCCGCGCGGATCGCGGGCGACAACACCGCCCCCGAAGCGGCGACGGGGCTCGACGCACTGCGAAAGAAGGTGGAGGAGACCAACCGCCGCATCACCGACCTGGCCGAAGCGGCCGATCCGGGGCAGACCGTGGAGAGCGTGCAGGCCCGCACCGAGCTCGAGAAGCTGCGCACCGCGCTGGCGGAGGCCATGAAGAAGCTGGAGGAGGCCGACCCGGCGACCGACAAGCCCGGCATGGTCGTCATGGGGCCGGCGGCCCGGCCCACCGGCGAGGCACCGCCGACGAGGATGCAGCTTATCGTCGGCGGGGCGCTGCTGTTCCTCCTGCTCGCGATCATCGGCCATCTCGCCGCCGCACGGGTGAACCGCCGGCTGCGCACCGCACCGGAGATCGCCGCGGCGCTGGGCTCGGTACTGCTGGGTACCGTCGACGTACCCGGTGAACGGCCCGCGCACCGGCCGGAAGGCGCTGGCCCGCGGGCCCGGATCCGCCGGATCCTCGGCCTCGACACCCGGTGGGACATACCCACCCCGCAGAGGTCGGGCGACGAGGCCAGCAGGCGGATTCGCTACCGGCGCGTGTGCGCTCGCCTCCGGAACCGGCTGCCGGGCCCCCGGCGGCTGCTGGTTGTCGTACCGGAGGGCGACGAGATCGCCCGCCGGGCCGCCGGGCAGCTCGTGGCCGAGGCCAAGAGCGATCCTTCCCCGGGCTCTTCGAGCGGGGGACACCCCATGCTGCGGGTGGTGGAAGTGTCGGTGTCCCATCCGATGGTGCCGGACCGCGACACCGAGTCCGGTGCCCTGGTCGTGCTCAGCGCGGGCAGCTGGACCGCAGGGGAGCTCGCCGGCATCGCCGAGGCGTGTGCGGACGCGGGGCACGAGGTCGTCGGCATCGTCGTCACCGGCGCGGTCCGGGCCCGCCCGACGCGATCTGCCGACCGTCCTCCGGAGAACGCCACTCTGGCGCTCGCGGTTCCCGTGCACGCGACGGGGGGTTCAGGGTGACGACGAACACCACTGCGGAGTCGTCGGCGGCCGCTCCGCTCCTCGACCTCCAGGCGCTGGTGGTGGCGGTGCGCAGGCGCCGCCGCCTCTGGTGCTCGCTGGCGCTGCTGGGGCTGCTGATCGGCGCGGCAGTGGCGGTCCTGCTGCCGCCGCCGCCGACCGCGGCGACCAAGGTTCTGGTCGCGCATCAGGAGGACCAGCCGAACGACACCGGAACGCTGATCCGCACCGACGTCGAGGTGCTGGGGACCACGCGGATCGCCGCCAAGGCCCTGCGGTCCCTCAAGTCCCCGGTACGCCCGGAAGACTTCATGCGGGACTACTGGGGTATCGGCTTGACCAACAACCTGCTCCAGATCACGGTGACGGGTGACAGCGACGCAGAAGCGGTGGCCCGGGCCGAGGCGCTGGCCGACGCGTTCGTCGCCGACCATGTGAAGCGGATGCGGGAGACCGCGAAGGCCGAGGCCAAGGCCCTGCTCGACCAGCGTGACCGCATGCAGGACGAGCTCGTCAAGGTCAACAAGGCGATCGGAGGCCGATCGCCGGAGAGCGACCCGCAGGCGTCGGCGGACATCGAGTCGCTCTTCTCCCGCCGGGCCGAGCTGACTTCGCGGATCGCCGATTACGGCCAGCGCGCCGAGGAGGCGCGCATCGGCACGCCCCGGGTCACGGCCGGCACGCAGATCGTGGACGCCCCGCGCGTGGTGCGGCACTCCCTGCCCAAGGCCGCTGTCACCAACGCCGCGATCGGGCTCGTCCTCGGGCTCGTCCTCGGGCTCGCGCTGGCCGCGGTCGGCGCGGTGGTGGCGGACCGCCCCGTGCTGCGCCGGGACATCGCGGCGAACCTGGGCGCCTCGGTCATCGCGGAGCTGCCCCGCCGATCGGGCCCACTGTGGCAGCGCCGACGGACCCGGGCGGCACGGACAAGGCTCACCACGACTCTGGCCCGTACCGTGCGCGGCTCCGCGGAACCGCTGTCGCTGCTGGAACTTGGCTGTGCGCGCAGCACGAGCGTGATCGCCCTGAACCTCGCGGAGGCACTGGCGGCGGAGGGGCCATTGGTGATCATCGATGGTCTGCCGGGACCGCAGCTGGCGAACCACCCCCAGAAGCCAGGAGGCCCGGCCGTGGTCAGCGGCGAACGTGCGGCGGCCGTGTCGCATCAGGAGCGCCGGCTCGGCGTCGGCTCGGTCGCGCCCGGCACTGCCTGGACCGACCTCCAGTACCTCGGCGGCCGGACCGTGCTCGTCGTGCGGGCCGGGCACGGCAGCGCCGCATGGCTGCACACCGTGGCGCGGCAGCTCGCGGACCAGCGCATTCCGGTGATCGGTGTGGTGCTGATCGACCCCGATCCGCGTGACCGGACCGACGGCACGCTGTGGGACGGGCACGTCGCGCTGCGGGGCCATGGCGAACGGCCGGCCCTGCGACACGGGACGGGCCAGCTGCGGACGGAGCGACTGCCGATGCGGGCCGCACGGGTCCCGGACAGCGACCAGGAGGTGCGGTAGGACATGTGTGGCATCGCAGGCACGTACCGATGGCCGGACGGGAAGGTCGTGACCGACCGGCTCACCGACACCCTCGCCCACCGCGGTCCGGACGGGGCGGGCCGGTACAGCCACCCCGCCGGCGACGGCGAAGTGCACCTCGGGCACCGCCGACTGGCCATCATCGACCTGTCCGGGACCGGCGCCCAGCCGATGGTCTCGGGCGGCCTCGTCCTGACGTACAACGGCGAGCTGTACAACGCGCCCGAGCTGCGTGCCGAGCTGGCAGCCGCCGGGGTGCGCTTCCGCGGTACCTCCGACACCGAGGTGCTGCTCGAGGCCTGGCGGCGCTGGGGCACGGACTGCCTGCCCCGGCTGCGCGGCATGTTCGCGTTCGGCATCTTCGACGAGCGAACCGGTGAACTGGTGCTCGCCCGCGACCAGTTGGGCATCAAGCCGCTGTTCCTGCTCCGGCGTGGCGAGGGCCTGGTGTTCGCCTCCGAGCTCAAGGCGCTCGCCGCCGCGACGGGTGGGTCGCTGGAGGTGGACCATGCGGCGCTGGTGGCCTCGCTGCTGTACTACTGGGTGCCGGACTCACGGTGCGCGTTCCGCGAAGCGGAGAAGCTGCCGCCGGGGAGCTGGCTGCGGATCCGGCCCGACGGCCGGGTGGAGCGCGGCCGTTACTGGCACCTGAAGGACATCGCCGCCGAGGGCCGGGAGCGGGCCCGCAGCGGCGAGCGGCCCGACCTGGCCGCCATCGTCGAGGAGTCGACCCGTCGGCACCTGCTCTCCGACGTACCCGTGGCGACCTTCCTCTCCGGCGGCCTCGACTCCAGCTACCTGACCGCGCTGGCGGCCCGCGACCGGCCCGGGATCTCCGCTTACACGATCGGGTTCCGCGCCGAGGACGCCAAGTTCGAGGCGATGCCCGACGACCTGCGCTATGCCCGGCAGGTGGCCGAGCGGTTCGGCGTCGATCTGCACGAGATCGAGATCGCCCCGAACGTGCTCGACCTGCTGCCGCAGATGACGTACCACCTGGACGAGCCGATCGGCGATCCCGCCGCGATCAATACGTACCTGATCTGCTCGGCCGCCCGGGAGGCCGGGGTCAAGGTGATGCTCTCGGGGATGGGCGCCGACGAGCTGTTCGCCGGTTACCGCAAGCACCTGGCCAACCTGATCGCGCTGCGCTACCAGCGCGTCCCGCGGCCCCTGCGGCGCGGGGTGTCCAGGGCCGTGGACCGGCTGCCGGTCGCCACGTCCCGCCGGGGTTACCGGTCGGTGCGCTTCGCGAAGCGGTTCCTCTCCTTCGCCGATCTGCCGGAGGAGACCGCGTTCCGGCGCAGCTACACCATGTACGACCAGGACGAGCTGCTCGCCCTGGTCGACCCGGACCTGGCCGGGACGGTCGACGACGTGCTGACCGAGCATGCGGACGTCTACCAGGACAACGACCTCGACGACTTCGTCAACCGCATGTGCCTGGGCGACGCCCGGATGTTCCTGCCGGGTCTGAACCTCACGTACACGGACCGGTCGAGCATGGCCGCCTCGACCGAGGTACGGGTGCCGTACGTGGACGTCGAGGTGGTCAGGGCGGCGTTCGCCGTGCCCGGCGATCGCAAGATCGCCGGGCGGCAGGGCAAGGCCGTCCTCAAGGAGGCGGCCACCTCGATCCTGCCCCGGGAGATCGTGTACCGGCCCAAGGGCCTGTTCAGCGCCCCGCTGCGCGCCTGGATGAGCCGGGATCTGGCACCGCTGGTGCGCGAGGTGGTCAACGACGGCGAGCTCGTCCGTTCCGGGTTCCTGCGCCGCGAAGCGCTTCAGCGGCTCGTCGCCGAGGACGCCGCCGGGCAGCGGGACTTCTCCAAGCATCTGTGGCACGTACTGACCCTCGAGTACTGGTATCGCGACGCGACCTCTGGGTCCGGCCAGAGCACTCGGTTAACGGCTTAGGAATTCAGGGGAGTTCGGGTTGAAACAGGTTGTGCAGAACTACAAGAGCGGCGAGCTGGCGGTTCTCGACGTGCCGGTGCCGGGGTGCAAGCCGGGTGGTGTGCTGGTCCGCAGCGCCTTCTCGCTGATATCCACCGGGACCGAGCTCATGAAGGTGTCCGAGGCCGGCATGTCGATGCTGGGCAAGGCTCGCTCCCGTCCCGACCAGGTGGCCAAGGTCATGCAGAGCGTGGCCACCAACGGGGTGCCCGCCACCTACCGCAAGGTGATGGGCAAGCTGGACTCCTACACACCGCTGGGCTACTCGCTGTGCGGGGTGGTCGAGCAGGTCGGCGCCGGGATCGACGACGTCAAGGTCGGCGACCTGGTGGCCTGCGCGGGCAACGAGCACGCGCTGCACGCCGAGCTGAACTGGGTGCCGAAGAACCTCTACGCCCCGGTCCCGGACGGCCTCGCGCCCCGGCACGCGGCCTTCGGCACCGTCGGGTCGATCGCGTTGCAGGGCGTCCGCCAAGGCGGGCCGCAGCTCGGCGACGTGGCGCTGGTCATCGGCCTCGGGCTGATCGGGCAGCTGGTGGTGCAGCTCCTCGCCGCCTCGGGAGTCCGCGTCGTCGGGGTCGACCCCGACCCGGTGCGCTGCGAACTCGCCGCGCGCCTGGGGGCCGCGGCCTGCGGCGATCCGGCGTCCGCGGCCGTGGAAACCGCCGTCGCCGAACTCACCGGCGGTCACGGGGTGGACCAGGTGTACCTGGCCGCCGGCGGCGGCAGCAACGAGCCCGTCGAGCTGGCCGCCCGGCTCTGCCGGGACCGCGGCCGGGTCGTCGACATCGGCAAGTGCCGCCTGGACCTGCCATGGAACGCGTACTACGAGAAGGAGCTCGACGTCCGGTTCTCCCGCAGTTACGGCCCCGGTCGCTACGACCCGGAGTACGAGCTGGAGGGGCGCGACTACCCGATCGGCTACGTGCGCTGGACCGAGCGACGCAACCTGGCGTGCTTCCTCGATCTCCTCGCCCGCGGCAGCGTCGACGTGGAGCCCTTGATCTCCCACGTCGCCGACTTCGATGACGCCGTCGAGACGTACCAGAGCCTGAAGGACGGCGACCTGAAGGCCGTGGCCGTGCTGTTCCGGTACCCCGAACACGTCAGGCAAACGGAGGAAGCGGGGGCCCCGGCGGTGGCCGTGCCCACCGTGAAGCGACACGGCGGCGGGGCGTCCAGCCCGTCCCGGTACGCCAACACACCGGCGCGCCTCGCGTTCGTCGGCGCCGGAAACTACGCGACGTCGATGCTGCTGCCGCACCTGGCACCGCGCGACGGCGTCGTGTTGTCGACCGTCGTCACCACGACGGCGCTGTCCGCGGCCAACGCGCAACGGAAGTTCGGCTTCGCCGAGGCGACCACCGACCTCGACGCCGTGCTCGACGACAAGTCCATCGACGCGGTGTTCATCGTCACCCGGCACAGCTCGCACGCCGAACTGACCCGGAGAGCACTGCTGGCCGGCAAGGCCGTGTTCGTGGAGAAGCCCCTGGCCCTCACCGAGGATGAGCTGGCCGGCGTACTCGCGGCGGTGGAGGAGTCCGGCAACGACCGGCTTCAGGTGGGCTTCAATCGCCGGTTCGCGCCGCTGCTCCAGGAGGCCAGGAAGCGGTTCGGCGCCCGGACCGGTCCGGCGCACCTGCGCTACCTGGTCAACGCGGGCCGCCTCGCGCACGGCAGCTGGTACCTCCGGCAAGGCACCGAGGGCTCGCGGTTCGCCGGCGAGGGCGGACACTTCATCGACACGGCGAGCTGGCTGCTCGGGGCCGACCCGGTCTCGGTGTACGCGGTCGCCACGTCCGGCAACGAGGACCTTCAGGTCGTGCTCCGCTACCCGGACGGGTCCACCGCCACCATCAGCTACGTCACCACCGGCCCGGCCGGCTTCCCCAAGGAGACGCTGGACCTGGTCGCGGACGGTCGTGCGCTGCGGCTCGACGACTTCGTCCGCGCCTCGGTCTACGGCCGCAAGCGGTGGGTCAGTTCGCGTCTGCCCAAGGCCCGGGACAAGGGCCAGTCCGCCGAACTGGCCGCGTTCATCAAAGCCGTGCGGACCGGCGGGCCGATGCCGGTGCCGCTGGAGTCGCTGGTCGCCACCACTGCGGCCACCCTCGCCGTGCAGACCAGCCTGGCCGGCGGTGCGCCGGTGACGTTGGCGAGGACGCGATGACTGTGAGCTCGGGGAGTCCGGGCTGGTACCTGCGGCGGCTGTCCCGGATGGGACCGCGGGAGGTCGGCGGCCGGGTGGGCGACGCGGTGCGCAGGCGGCGGTGGCGGTCGGCGCGGCCGGACTGCCCGAGCGTGACCGGCGCCCGGTTCAGCGCGGTACTGCCCGCCGGGACGATCGCCGCGATACCTCCGGACGCCGCGAAACGCCTCATCGCCGAGGCGGACCGGCTGATGGACGGGCACGCCGAGTATTTCGGCGTGTCCCGCGACGACCTGGCCGACCCGGACTGGTGGTGCGACCCGAAGACCGGGCGCCGGGCTCCGTGGGGCTACGCCTTCGACGTGCCGTACCGGAACGAGGACGCGGTCGGGGACATCAAGCAGATCTGGGAGCTGTCCCGGCACCAGTACCTCACCGTGCTGGCCGCCGCCTACGCGATCACCGGGGACGAGCGGTACGCCGAGCGCGTGGCCGCGCACCTGCGGTCGTGGTGGGCGGCCAACCCACCGCTGCGCGGCGTGCACTGGATCAGCGGCATCGAGCTGGGCATCCGACTGCTGTCCTGGGTATGGATCCGCCGACTGCTCGACGGCTGGCCGGGCGCGGCCGGTCTTTTCGAGGGCAACCCGGTGGCGCTGAACCAGATCTGGCACCACCAGCGCTGGCTGGGCGCCTTCCCCAGCCGGGGGTCCTCGGCGAACAACCACGTCATCGCCGAGGCCGCCGGGCAGTTCGCCGCGGCCTGCGCGTTCGGGTGGTTCCCCTCCTCGGCGCGCTGGCGAGCTGACGCGCTGCGGTCGCTGGAGCGGCACCTGCGCGGCAACACCTTCGGCTCCGGCCTCAACCGTGAGCTGGCCACCGAGTATCACGGACTCGTGCTGGAGCTCGGCCTGGCCGCGGTGGCCGAGGCGGATGCCGCGGGCGTGCCGGTCCCCGCGTCGATCCGGCTGGTGCTGCTGCGGATGACCGACGCGCTCGCGGCCGTCGTGGACAGCCACCTGCGGCCGCCGCGCCAGGGGGACGCGGACGACGGGCACGGTCTGGTCGTGGACGGTGCGGGCACCGGCCGCTGGGGCTCGCTGCTCGCCACCGGGGACGCCGTGTTCGGCCGGCTCGCCTGGTGGCCGGCGGTGACCGGCACCGATGTGCGCACCCCACTGCTGGCCGCGCTCATCCGGCCGTACCCGGAAAACGGAACCGCACCGGCCGTGACCCGCCCGGCAAGCCGACCGGCCCACTTCGCCGACGCGGGGCTCACCATCCTGCGCGGTCCGGGAGAGATCTGGTGCCGCTGCGACGGCGGTCCGCACGGATTCCTGTCCATCGCCGCGCACGCCCACGCGGACGCGCTGTCCGTGGAGGTCCGGCACGACGGGGTCGACGTGCTCGCCGACCCGGGGACGTTCTGCTACCACGGGCAGCCCGAGTGGCGGCGGTACTTCCGGTCGACCCTCGGCCACAACACCCTGCAAGTGGACGGCGGTGATCAGTCCGTCTCCGGCGGCCCGTTCCTGTGGATCCGGCATGCCCGCAGCCGCGTCCTGGTCGCGGACACATCCGACGCCTCCGACGGGGGGACGGCCCGCTGGTGCGCCGAACACGACGGTTACCAGCCCTCCGTGCACCGCCGCCGGGTGGAGCTGACGGCCGCGCTCAAGGAGTTGAGGGTCATCGACGAGGTGCGCGGCCCGCGCCGGGCCGTGCGGCTGGCGTTCCACCTCGGCCCCGCGATCGCCGCGGACCTGGCGGACGACCGGGCCGTGCTCGCCTGGACCCGGGACGGAGAGGAGCGCTCCGCGGTGCTCGACCTGCCCGGGCAGCTGAACTGGCAGGCGCATCGCGGCGCGACCGACCCGCCGCTGGGCTGGTACTCCGCCGGCTTCGGGCGCAAGGAACCCTCCACCACGCTGGTCGGCACCGGATTCACCGGCGGCGCGGAGGGGTTCACCACCGTGCTCAGGTTCCGCGACCAGGGAGGCGCGTGGGGATGAAGTGGCGGCACTGGGTGGTGCCGGCGGCACCGCTGGCGCTGGTCCTGCTGGCGGCGACCGGCTGTACGAGCACACCGGACGCCGGGGCGGAGCCGGCCGATGCGCCCTCCGCGACCAGGGCGCCCGCCACGTCCGTGGCCCGGGTGTGCGCCGGGCCCGCGGCCGGGTCGGCGAAGGCACCGGCCGACGCGGTGACGGTCGACCCCGGGGTGGTCGGTGACCTCGCCGGGAAGACCAAGAGCAGCCCCCCGGGCACCACGTTCTGGCTTCGGCCGGGCAAGCACAGGCTCGAGCCGGACCGCTACGCCCAGGTCATCGCCAAGAAGGGGAACCGCTACCTCGGCGCGCCGGGCGCGGTGCTCGACGGCGGGAAGAAGAACAATTACGCGTTCAGCGGCACCGCCCGCGACGTCACCATCCGCTACCTGACCGTGCAGCACTTCGTCGCGCCGCCCGATGAGGGCGTGGTCAACCATGACATGGCCGACGGATGGGTGATCGAGCACGCGAAGATCCAGTACAACTCCGGCGCCGGGCTGATGGCCGGTGCGCACCAGCAAGTCCGCGCCAGCTGCCTGCGCGGCAACGGACAGTACGGAATGAACGCGTACAAGACCGGCGACTCCATCCGCGGCCTGGTGGTCGAGGACAACGAGATCGTGGGCAACAACACCGACGACTGGGAGCGGCGGAAACCGGGCTGCGGCTGCACCGGAGGCATCAAGTTCTGGGCCGTCAACGGCGCCGAGATACGCGGCAACTGGGTGCACGGCAACCGCGGAGCCGGGCTCTGGGCGGACAACAACAACAATGACTTCCGCATCGAGGGCAACCTGCTCGAGGCCAATGACGGTGCCGCGCTGATGTACGAGACCAGCTACAACGCGATCATCCGGAACAACACGGTCCGGCGGAACAACTGGGTCGAGGGCCGCAAGTACGCCGACCGCGGCGACAACTTCCCGTACGCGACCATCTACGTGTCCGAGGCCGGCGGCGAACCACGGATACGGGCCCGCACGGACAAGATCGAGATCCACGGGAACGTGCTGGAGAACAACTGGAACGGCATCACTCTGTGGGAGAACGCCGACCGGTTCTGCAACAGCCCGGCCAACACCTCGACCGGTTACTGCACGTTGCTGGTGAAGGACACCAAGCGCTGTGCGAAGCCGGCGATCGCCACCGCGCCGCTCTACGCCGACTGCCGGTGGAAGACCCAGCGGGTGGACATCCACGACAACCGCTTCCTGCTGGACACGTCGGTCGTCAAGTGCGGGACCGAGTGCGGCCGCATGGCGGTCCTCGCCAACTACGGCACCTATCCGAAGTGGTCGCCGTACAAGGGCAAGCGGGTGGCCGACGCGATCGCCCACAAGCAGCACAACCGCTGGCACGACAACGTCTACGGCGGACCGTGGAGCTTCGTCGCGGAGAACACGGACCAGAGGTTCGACTCCGTGCAGTGGCAGGGCATCCCGTACCGGCAGGACGCGGGCAGCACCTTCGCCCCACGGGCCGGTGGTTGAGATGGACGGGAACCTGAAGCGCGGTGGGCTGCCGGGCGGGCCGGGCACTGCCGTCACGCGGCCCGGCGCCGAACCGCGCCCGGCCGGCACACCGAAGGCCGTCGGGATCGTCTGGGCGTTGCTGGGCCTCAACACGCTCGGCTCCGCCGGGGCGAAGACCATCGTCCCGCTGCCCCGCTCCCTCATCCAGATGGCCACCATGGGCGCGCTGGGCGCCGCGTTCGCGCTGGCGCTCGCGCTCAATCTCCAACTGCGCATCCGGGCCAGCGCCTTCGTGTTCCTGCTCACCTTGCTGCTGGTGCCGAGCGTGATCTCCAGCGCGAACCTGGAGGTCGGGTTCGGCGCGCTGTTCCGCTGTGCCCGGCTGGCTCTCTTCGTCGGCACGCTGTGGCTGCTCAGCCGATGGTGGGACGGCAGCCTGACGTTCGTCCGGCACCACATCAGGATGTACTTCGCGGCGCTCGGGACGGCGGCCGCCGGCCTGGCCATCTCACCGGGCGCGGCCATGCCGGAGTACTACGGCGGTCGGCTCGTCGGCGCGTTGTGGCCACTCACCCCGCCGCAGATCGGACAGTACGCCGCAGTGATCACCGGGCTCACCGTGCTGCTCGTACTGGGCCGCCGGACCACCAGGGGCAGCGCGGCCATGGTCATCGTGCCGTCACTCGTCCTGCTCGCGATGACCCATACCCGGACGGCCACGGTCGGCCTGCTCATCGGGCTGGTGCTGGCGATCGGCTCGCTCGTCCTGACCAGCGCTGCCGCCCGCCGGTTCTTCGTCTGGGCGGTGCTGGTCGCCGCGGTGGCCGCGGTGGTGTTCGCCTCCGCGCTCCAGGCGTGGTTCCTGCGCGGACAGAGCAAGGAGAGCTTCTCCAACCTCACCGGTCGGGCCAAGGTCTGGGACGCCCTGCTGGCAGCGCCCCGGACCACGGCGGAGCAGGCGTTCGGCGTGGGCCTGGGCGACAAGTCGTTCGGCGGGCTGCCGATCGACAACAGCTGGCTGGCCGTCTACAACGAGCAGGGTCTGATCGGCGTCACCCTCGTGGCGGCGATCATCATCGTCCTCGCCGGCGTCGCGCTGCTGCGGCCACCGTCGCTGCCGAGGGCCTGCGCGATCTTCCTGATCAGCTATGTCGCGATCTCGTCGTACACCGAGGCCGGCCTCGGCGACGCCTCGCCGTATCTGCTGCATCTGGCCTTGGCCGCCTCGCTCCTCGCGGCACCTGCCACGGCCGCGCCCCTCGCGAGGGCCACGCCCTTCACGACGCCCGCAGTCCCTCAACGACGTATCCCGCGATGGGCCCGGAGGTGACCTTGAGCATGCACGTCCTCGTGGTGCACAACCGCTACTCCTCGGCGCAGCCGAGCGGGGAGAACAGGGTCGTCGACCAGGAAGTGGGGCTGCTGCGCGCGGCCGGCCACCGGGTCGAGGTGTTCGAGCGGCGCAGCGACGACATCGCCGGCCGGTCCCTGCCCGGCAAGGCCGCGGTGCCGCTCCTCGTGCCGTGGAACCCGGCGGTCCGCGCGGAGCTCGCCGCCCGGCTGCGCACCGAGCGGCCGGACGTGGTGCACATCCACAACGTCTTCCCGCTCCTGTCCCCCGCGGTCCTTGCCGCCTGCGCCGACGCCGGCGTACCCGCCGTCGCCACGCTGCACAACTACACCCAGGTCTGCCCGCCCGGCACGCTGCACCGGGACGGCCGGCCGTGCTCCGAGTGCGTCGGGTCGGTGGCGTCGCTGCCCGCCGTCCGGCACGGCTGCTACCGGAACTCCCGCCTTGCGACGGTGCCGCTCGCGGTCAGTCTGACGGTCAACCGGCGGCGGTGGTGGTCCGGCGTGGAGCGGTTCTTCTGCATCTCCGCGGCGCAGCGCGACGTCCTGGTGCGGTCCGGCATGCCACCCGAGCGGCTGACGGTGAAGCACAACTTCGTACCTGACCCCGGCGCCTTCCGGGCGGGCGCCGGCGAGCAGCTGCTCTTTCTCGGCCGGCTCGCGGAGGCCAAAGGCGTGCGGCTGCTCATGGCCGCGTGGGACGACATCGCCGCGGACGGCGGTGTGGGCGTGCCCCTCGTGCTCGCCGGCGCGGGGCCGCTGGAGCGCGAGGTGACCGCCTGGGCGGCGGGCCGGGACGACGTGCGCTACGTCGGCCTGCTCGACCTGGATCAGTGCAGGCAGGCCGTCGCGCGGTCGGTCGCCGTGGTGGCTCCCTCGATGGCCATGGAGACGTTCGGCCTGGTCGTCGCGGAGGCGATGGCGGCCGGGGTCCCGGCCGTCGCCGCCGGCCACGGTGCCTTCGTCGAACTCGTCGAGGACGGGGTGACCGGGCTGCTGCACCGGCCGGGCGAGCCCGCCTCGCTCGCATCCTGCCTGCGCCGGATCACGGCCGAGCCGGCCCGCAACCAGGAGATGGGCCAGGCGGCCCGGAGCCGTTACGAGGAGCGCTTCAGCCCGGCCATCGGGCTGGAGCGCCTGGTGGATGAGTACCGCACCGCGATCGCGGGTCGGACGGAATCAATGGGGGGCAGTAAATGACACGATGCCGACTCTGCGGCTCGGCGACGCTGGCGAGCGTCGTCGATCTCGGGGCGACGCCACCGTGCGAGAGCTTTCTCGCCGCGGACCAACTGGACCGGCCCGAGCCCGCGTACCCGCTGCACCTGCGGGTCTGCACCGACTGCTGGCTGGCGCAGATACCTCCGCTGATCACGCCGGAGGAGACGTTCAAGGAGTACGCGTACTTCTCCTCGTACTCGACCTCCTGGGTGGAGCACGCGCGCACGTTCGTCGCCGACGCCGCACAGCGGGTGGGTCTCGGCCCCGACGCCTTCGTGGTCGAGGTGGCGAGCAACGACGGGTACCTGCTGAAGCACGTGGTGGACCGGGGGATCCGCTGCCTCGGCATCGAGCCGTCGGTGAACGTCGGCGCCGCGGCGCGGGACGCGGGTGTGCCCACGCTCACGGAGTTCCTGTCCCCGGACACCGGAGCGGCCGTCCGCGCCGAGCACGGCCCGGCGGACCTGGTCGTGGCCAACAACGTGTACGCGCACATCCCCGACGTGGTCGGGTTCACCCAGGGGCTGCGCGCCCTGGTCGCCGACGACGGCTGGGTCTCCATCGAGGTGCAGCACCTGCTGACCCTGATCGAGGAGAACCAGTACGACACGATCTACCACGAGCACTTCCAGTACTACACGGTCGCGTCCGCGATCCGAGCCCTCGCGAGCGGCGGACTCGCCCTCGCGGACGTCGAGTTGCTGCCCACGCACGGCGGATCCATCCGGCTGTGGGCCCGGCCGGCCGAGGTGGCCGGCGAGCCGTCCCAGCGCGTGGCCGACGTGCTGGCCCGGGAGAAGGCCGCCGGGTTGCAGGAGCTGTCCGGGTACACCGAGTTCTCCGCCCGGGTGGCCAAGGTGCGCCGGGATCTGCTGCGGTTCCTCATCGAGGCGGCCGAGCGCGGCGAGACGGTCGTCGGCTACGGCGCCCCGGGCAAGGGCAACACCCTGCTCAACCACTGCGGCATCCGGCCCGACCTGCTCCCGTACACGGTCGACCGCAACCCGTACAAGCACGGCAGGTTCACCCCGGGCACCCGCATCCCGATCCTGCCGCCCGAGCAGATAGCCGCCGACAAGCCGGACTACGTCCTCGTCCTCCCGTGGAACCTGCGGGCCGAGCTGGTCGAGCAGCTGTCCTTCGTACACGACTGGGGCGGCCGCCTTGTCTTTCCCATCCCGGAACTGAGCATTGTCGAGGTCGCGTCGTGAAAGAGGTCACAGCATGAAGGTCGTACTGTTCTGCGGCGGCTACGGGATGCGGATGCGCAGCGGCGCCGCCGACGACGTGCCCAAGCCGATGGCGATGGTCGGCCCGCGACCGCTGATCTGGCACGTGATGCGCTACTACGCGCACTTCGGGCACACGGAGTTCATCCTGTGCCTCGGCTACGGGGCCCACCACATCAAGGACTTCTTCCTCAATTACGAGGAGACGACGTCCAACGACTTCGTGCTGCGGGGCGGGCGGACCGAGCTGCTGTCCACCGACATCTCGGACTGGACGATCACGTTCGCGCAGACCGGCATCGAGTCACCGATCGGGGAGCGGCTGCGCCGGGTGCGGCACCACCTGGACGGCGACGAGATGTTCCTCGCCAACTACGCCGACGTGCTCACCGACGCCCCGCTGCCGGAGATGATCGACCGGTTCGCCCGGCGCGACGCCGGTGCGTCGATGATGGTGGTGCCGCCGCAGTCCTCGTTCCACTGCGTGGAGCTGGGCGAGGACGGACTGGTGGGGGGCATCACCGCGGTGAGCGAACTGCCGCTGTGGGAGAACGGCGGATACTTCGTGCTCCGCCAGGAGGTCTTCGACCACATACCGGAGAACGGGGACCTGGTCGCCGACGGATGCGCCCAACTGGCCAAGCGGGGGCGGCTGGTGGCGCACCAGCACCGCGGCTTCTGGAAGCCGACCGACACCGTGAAGGAGCGGGCCGCGCTCGACGCCGCCTACGCCCGGGGCGACCGCCCCTGGGCCGTGTGGGAGCGGGACAACGCCGCGGTGAGCGCGTGATCCGGCTCGGGGCCGGGCGCCCGGACCGGATCGTCGCGGTGGGCGCGCACTGCGACGACATCGCCATCGGCGCCGGTGGCACGCTGCTGACGCTGTGCCACGCGCGGCCGGGTCTCCGTGTCGACGCGCTGGTGCTCTCCGGCGGCGGCAGCGAGCGCGAGCGGGAGGAGCGGGCCGCGCTCGCCGCCTTCTGCCCGGGCGCCGACCTGCGGCTGACCGTGCTCAAGCTGCCGGACGGCCGGATGCCCGTGCACTGGGACGAGGCCAAGGCCGCGGTCGAGGAACTGCGCGGACAGACCGATCCGGATCTGATCCTGGCCCCGCGTACCGACGACGCCCACCAGGATCACCGCGGCCTGGCGAAGCTGATACCCACCGCATTCCGCGACCACCTCGTGCTCGGCTACGAGATCGTCAAGTGGGACGGCGACCTCGGCCGTCCGGCGGCGTACCAGCCGCTGTCGCCGGAGATCGCCGAACAGAAGGTACGGCTGCTCCAGGAGCACTACCCCTCGCAGCGGCACCGGCCCTGGTACGACCGGGAAGCCTTCCTCGGTCTCGCACGGATCCGCGGCATCGAATGCCACGCGCGCTACGCCGAGGCGTTCGCCGTCACCAAACTCACTCTCAACCTGGGGGAATGAACCTTGCGCGTACTGCTCACCGGACACCAGGGCTACCTGGGCACCGTGATGGCCCCGGTCCTCAACGCCGCCGGCCACGAGGTCGTCGGTCTTGACGCCGGTCTGTTCGCCGACTGCGTCCTCGGCCCGCGGCCCGCGGACCCTGCGGGGCACCGGGTGGACCTGCGCGACATCACGGCCGACCACGTGTCCGGGGTGGACGCCGTGATCCACCTGGCCGCCCTGTCCAACGACCCGCTGGGATCGCTGGCGCCGGAGCTCACCTACGACATCAACCACCACGCGTCCGTGCGGCTGGCCCGGCTGGCCCGCGACGCCGGGGTGCGGCGCTTCCTGTACGCGTCCACCTGCTCGGTCTACGGCGCCGCAGGCGGCGACGACCTGGTCGCCGAGGACGCCCCGCTGCGCCCGGTGACGCCGTACGCGGAGTCCAAGGTGCGGGTGGAGGACGACCTGCACGCCCTGGCCGACGGCGACTTCAGCCCGGTGTACCTGCGCAACGCCACCGCCTTCGGCTACTCACCCCGGTTGCGCGCCGACATCGTGCTGAACAACCTGGTGGGCCACGCGCTCCTGTCCGGCGAAGTCCTCGTACTCTCCGACGGCACGCCCTGGCGCCCGCTGGTGCACGCCGCCGACATCGCCCGGGCCTTCGGCGCCGCGCTGACCGCGCCACGCGAAGCGGTCCACGACCGTGCGTTCAACATCGGCAGCGAGACCAACAACGTCAGGGTCGCCGAGATCGCCGAGCAGGTCGCCGAGGCGGTGTCCGGCGCGAAGGTGGTGATCACCGGGGAGACCGGTGCCGATCCGCGGTCGTACCGAGTGGACTTCTCCCGGTTCCGCGCCGCGATACCCGGCTTCGACTGCGAGTGGACCGTGAAGCGGGGCGCGCTCGAACTCGCCGACGCCTACCGGAAACACGGGCTGACCGGGGAGGACTTCGAGCGACGCTTCACCCGCCTTGCCGTGCTGCGCGCGGCGTCCGACACCGGCGCCGTCGACGACACCCTGCGGTGGCGCCGGTGACCACGGTCGGCGAAGAGATGCACGCGCTGGTGGAGCGGTTGTACCCGCTGTGCCGGAGCATCACCGGCGACGGTGTGCGCGCCACCCTGGACATCGTCGGCGAGTACGTCCCCCTCCAGGCCCACGAGGTGCCGACCGGGACGCAGGTGCTCGACTGGACGGTGCCGCAGGAGTGGAACATCCGCGACGCGTACATAGCCGACTCCGCCGGCCACCGGATCGTCGACTTCGCCGCGTCCAGCCTGCACGTGCTCGGCTACAGCGTTCCGGTCTCCGCGACCATGCCGCTGGCCGAGCTCCGCGCGCACCTGCACACCCTGCCGGACCGCCCGAGCTGGGTGCCGTACCGCACCAGCTACTACCAGCCGGAATGGGGGTTCTGCCTGGCCCAGGAGACCCTGGACGCGATGCCGGACGGTGAGTACGAGGTCCGCATCGACTCCACACTCGCCGATGGCCACCTCACCTACGCCGAGCACGTGGTCCCCGGGCAGGTCCCCGACGAGGTGATCGTCTCCTGCCACGTCTGCCACCCGTCGCTGGCCAACGACAACCTGGCCGGCATCGCGGTGGCGACGTTCCTGGCCCGGGCGCTGGCGGAGCAGACGCCGTACTACACGTACCGCTTCCTGTTCGCGCCCGGCACCATCGGGGCGATCACCTGGCTGGCCCGCAACGCGGAGCGGGTCGACCGGGTCAAGCACGGGCTCGTGCTGGCCTGCGCCGGCGACCGGGGGCAACTGACGTACAAGCAGAGCAGACGCGGCGACGCGGAGATCGACCGGGTGGTGCGGCACGTGCTGGCCGCCTCCGAACGCCCGCACCACGTCACCGAGTTCACTCCGTACGGCTACGACGAGCGGCAGTTCTGCTCGCCCGGGTTCAACCTCGGCGTGGGCTCGCTCACCCGGACCCCGTACGCGGGCTACCCCGAGTACCACACCTCGGCGGACAACCCGGACTTCGTCTCCCCGGAGGCGATGGCGGACACCCTCGCCGTCTGTCGCGAGGCGTTCGCCGTGCTCGACCGCAACCGGCGGTACGTCAACCTCAGCCCCTACGGCGAACCGCAGCTGGGCCGGCGCGGGTTGTACGACGCGCTCGGCGGCCGCAGCGACACCAAGCAGGCCCAGATGGCCATGCTCTGGGTGCTCAACCTCTCCGACGGCGAGCACAGTCTGCTGGACGTCGCCGAGCGGTCCGGGCTGCCGTTCGACACCGTCGCCGTCGCGGCCGACGCGCTGCACGGCGCCGGGCTGATCAAGGCATGACGCAGATGACCACCGAGAGGGAGAATCCGCAGACAACGGCGCCATCGACCGGATCCGCCAAGCGGGGCCTCGCCGGTCGGCTGTCCTGGGGACTGGCCGACCAGGCGGCCTCCAGCATGTCCAACTTCGCGGTGGGCATCTACGTGGCCCGCTCGCTGGGGGTGACCGCGTTCGGCGTGTTCAGCCTCGCCTGGGTGACCTACGGCGTGGTGCTCAACGTCTCCCGCGGCCTTGCCACCGACCCGCTCGTGGTGCGCTTCAGCGGCGTGTCGGCCGCGTCCTGGCGCGCGGCGGTGGCCCGGTCGTCGGGTACCGCGCTCGGCGTCGGTGCCGCCCTCGGCGCGGTGTCCCTGGTGGTCGGGCTCGCTCTCGGCGGCCGGTTGGGGCCCGCGTTCTCCTGCCTCGGCGTCGTCCTGCCGGGGCTGCTGCTCCAGGACGCGTGGCGGTTCGCGTTCTTCGCCGCCGGCACCGGGCGGAAGGCGTTCGTCAACGACCTCGTGTGGGGCGTCGCGCTCGTCCCGGCCATGGTGGTGGCGGCCCGCGTGGGCAGCGTGGAAGCCTTCGTGCTCGCCTGGGGCGCGTCCGCCACGGTCGCCGCGGTGTACGGCTGCTTCCAGTCCGGCATCCGGCCCCGGACGGCCGGAGCGCGCGAGTGGCTGCGCGAGCACCGCGACCTCGGCTACCGGTACCTCGTCGAGAACGTCACCAACAGCGGCGCGAGCCAGCTGCGGGCGTACGGGCTCGGCGCGATCGTCGGGGTCGGCGCGGTGGGGGTGATCCGGGGCGCCGAACTCCTGCTCGGTCCGTTCATGGCCGTGCTGATGGGGCTTTCCCTGGTCACCGTCGCGGAGGCGGCACGGGTGCTGCGGCGGGCCCCGCACCGCCTGGGCACGTTCTGCCTTCTGCTGGGCGTCGGGCAGGCCGCCGCCGCGCTGTCCTGGGGCGGGGCGCTGCTGCTGGTGCCGGACCGGGTCGGCGAGCTCGTGCTCGGCGGCGTCTGGAGCTCCGCCTCGGAGCTCATCGTGCCGGTCACACTCGGCGTCGCGGGCGCGGGCCTCGGCACCGGCGCGGCGGCCGGGCTGCGCGCGCTCGGCGCGGCCCGGCACAGCCTCCGCAGCCAACTGATCGCTTCCGCCTGCTACGTCATCGGCGGGCTCGGCGGCGCTGCCGTGGCCGGCACGGTCGGCTCGGCCTGGGGCGTCGCCGCCGCGACCGTCTGCGGTTCGGCCGTGTGGTGGCTCCAGCTGCGCCCCGCCCTGCGCGAGCGCCACCAGAACCCCATCTCCGAAGTGAGGACGTCATGACTGTCTCTGGCCGCACTCCCCGGCTGAGCATCGGCCTGCCCGTGTACAACGGCGAGGAGTACCTCGCCGAGTCGCTCGACGCCCTGCTCGGCCAGACCTACGAGGACTTCGAGCTGGTCATCTCCGACAACGCCTCCACCGACGGCACCCAGGACATCTGCCGCCGGTACGCCGAGAAGGACTCGCGCATCCGGTACATCCGGCTGTCCCGGAACATCGGCGCCGCACCGAACCACAACTACGTCTTCACCCAGTGCCACGGCGAACTGTTCAAGTGGGCCTCGCACGACGACCTGTACGCCCGGGACCTGCTGCGGGCTTGCGTGGAGGCGCTGGACGAGCGGCCGGACGTGATCCTCGCGCACGCCGACCAGGCGGTCATCGACGGCGACGGCCAGGTGAAGGTCCCGTACGAGTACGGGCTCGCCACCGACTCGCCGCGCGCGCCCGAGCGCTTCCGCAGCATGCTGTTCGAGCCCGGCGGCGACGACTTCTACGGGGTGATGCGGGCCGACGTGCTGCGCCGGGTGAAGCCGCACGACAGCTACCACCACGCGGACCGCACGTTCGTCACCGAGATCGGCCTGCACGGGCCCTTCCACCAGGTGCCGGAGCTGCTGTACTTCCGCCGCGACCACCCCACCCGCGCCGAGCGGGCGAACCCGTCGAAGCGCTCCCGGTGCGTCAACCTCGACCCGCGCCGGGCGGGCCTGCTGCACCCGACGCCGCGGCTGCTCGCCGAGTACGTCTGGGGTTTCGTCGCGGCGATCCGGCGGGCTCCGTTGTCCGCGGCCGACCGGCGCGCGTGCTACCGCCACCTGGCCGCCTGGATGGCCAGCCGGGCCCGGCCGGGCGCCGGCGAGCGGGTCGAGGACCGCGCCCCGATCGATCCGGCCAAGCTCACCGTCTCCGTCGACGCCCTCGTCGCCGGCCGTGAGGGCCGTGAAGCTCGTGGAGGTCGTGGAGGTCGTGCAGGGAGGCAGGCATGACGCCTGTGCGCGTCGGGGTGTTCGGCCTGCTCGGCTCCGGCAACCTCGGCAACGACGGGTCGCTCGAGGCCGTGCTCGGCTACCTCCGCGCCGAGCACCCGGAGGCGGTCGTGGACGCGCTGTGCGGCGGCCCCGAGGTCGTCGCGGCCCGGTACGACATCCCCGCGACGCGGCTGCACTGGTACCGCGGGGAGTACCGGACGGCGTCGCGGGCGGGCGCGATCGCGGGGAAAGGTCTGGGAAAGCTCGTCGACGCCGTCCGCACCGCCGCCTGGGTGCGCCGTCACGACGTGGTGATCGTGCCGGGCATGGGCGTCCTGGAAGCCACGCTGCCGCTGCGGCCGTGGGGCTTCCCGTACGCGCTGTTCCTGCTCTGCGCGAGCGGCAGGCTGCTGCGCACCCGGGTCGCACTGGTCGGTGTCGGCGCCGCCCCGATCGGCGACCGGCCGACCCGGGCCCTGGTCCGCTGGTCGGCACGCCTTGCCACGTACCGCTCGTACCGGGACACCCTGTCCCGCGACGCGATGCGGGCGATGGGCGTGGACACCGCGCGCGACGAGGTCTACCCGGACCTCGCCTTCGCCCTGCCGACGCCGTCGGCGCGTACCTCGGGGCCGCCGGGCCCGGTCTGCGTCGGCGTCATGGACTTCCACGGCGGCAACGACGACCGCGCTCGGGCCGAGGAGATCCACCGGCGCTACCTCGACGGGACGACCCGGTTCGTCCGCGCGCTGGTCGAGGACGGCAGGCCGGTCCGGCTGCTCACCGGCGACGCATGCGACGCGCCGGTGGTCGCCGCGATCCTCGACGCGGTGGACTCGCCGCTGGTCACCGCCGCCGAAGCGGCCTCGCTTGCCGACCTGATGAAGGAGGCGGCGGCGGCCGACGCCGTGGTGGCGACCCGCTACCACAACCTGGTCTGCGCGCTGAAGGTCGGCACGCCGACGCTCGCACTCAGCTATGCGGCGAAGAGCGACGCGCTCATGGATCGGATGGGCCTCGGCGCGTACTGTCACCCGGCCCGCGAGGTCGACGCCGACCGGCTGCTCGAGCAGTTCCGGGCGCTGGAGAAGCGATCGGCGGAGCTGCGGCAAACCCTCACCGAACGGAACCTGGCCGCCGCCCGGCAACTCCGGCACCAGTTCACCGCCTTGACCGAGGCCCTGTTCCCCGCGACCGACCACACCCACACCCCCACCATGCGGGAGGCCCCATGAAGGCGACCGAAGTCCCGGAGATCGCGGGCGCGTACCTGTTCGAGCCCACCCCGTACGCCGATGAACGCGGCTTCTTCTGCCGCACCTTCGACGCCGAGGTGGTCCGCTCGGTGGGCCTCGACCCGGACGCCTTCGTCCAGGACAGCCTGTCCCGCTCGGTGCGGGGCGTGCTGCGCGGCCTGCACCTGCGCTCCGGCGCCGGCGAGGCCAAGCTGGTGCGGTGCTCGTACGGGAAGATCTTCGACGTCGTCGTGGACCTGCGGACGGACTCGCCGACCTACCTGGGCCGGGCCTTCTTCGAGCTGTCCGGCGAGACGCAGGCGGCCTTGTACATCCCGGCGGGGTGCGCGCACGGCTTCCAGGCGCTGACGGAAACCGCCGACACCTCGTACCGGATCGACCGCCCGCACGATCCGACGGAGGACGTGACGATCGCCTTCGACGACCCGGAGCTCGCCATTCCCTGGCCGCTTCCCGCCACGTCGATGTCCCAGCGGGACCGGGAGGCGCCGAGCCTCGCCGAAGTCCTGAAGCAGAAGGAGAGTTGAGGTCGGCGTGGACACCGAAGAGTTCCAACTGCCCCGGTCGCGAACGGCGAACGAGCGGCTGCACGCCTTGGTCCCCGGGGGCGCGCACACCTACGCCAAGGGCGACGACCAGTACCCCGAGAACCTGGCCCCGGTCATCAGCCACGGCCGTGGTGCCCACGTGTGGGACATCGACGGCAACCGCTACGTCGAGTACGGCTCCGGCCTGCGGTCGGTCAGCCTCGGCCACGCCCACCCACGCGTGATCGAGGCGGTGCGGCGGGAACTCGACCGCGGCAGCAACTTCGTCCGGCCGTCCATCGTGGAGGTCGAGGCCGCGGAACGCTTCCTGGCCACGGTGCCGACCGCCGAGATGGTGAAGTTCACGAAGAACGGCTCCGACGCCACCACCGCCGCGGTGCGCCTCGCCCGCGCCGCCACCGGGCGCCCGCGGGTGGCCCTCTGCGCCGACCATCCGTTCTTCTCCGTCGACGACTGGTTCATCGGCACCACGCCGATGTCCGCCGGTATTCCGGAGGCGGCCAACGCGCTCACCGTGGCGTTCCCTTACGGGGACCTGGCCGCGACGGAGGAGCTGCTCACCCGGTACCGGGACGAGATCGCCTGCCTGATCCTCGAACCCGCCACCCACACCGAGCCTCCGCCCGGGTACCTCGAGGGCCTCCGCGAACTGGCCGACCGGCACGGCTGCGTACTGATCTTCGATGAGATGATCACCGGCTTGCGCTGGTCCGAGGCGGGCGCCCAGGGCCTGTACGGCGTCGTCCCCGACCTCTCCACGTTCGGCAAGGCGCTGGGCAACGGGTTCGCCGTCTCCGCGCTGGCCGGGCGCCGCGACCTGATGGAGCGGGGCGGGCTGCGTCACTCCGGCGACCGGGTGTTCCTGCTGTCCACCACCCACGGTGCGGAAACGCACTCCCTGGCAGCCGCGATGGCCGTGCTCACCACCTACACCGAAGAGGGCATCACCGCACGACTGCACGCCCTCGGCGAGCGGTTGGCCGCCGGTGTCCGCGACGCCGCGGCCGCCATGGGCGTCGGCGACCACATCGTCGTCCGGGGCCGGGCCAGCAACCTGGTCTTCGCCACCCTCGACGAGAACCTGAAGCCGTCGCAGCAGTACCGCACCCTGTTCCTGCGCCGGCTCCTCGCGGGCGGGGTGCTGGCCCCGTCGTTCGTGGTGAGCAGCGCGCTCTGCGACGCCGACATCGATCACACCGTCGACGTGGTGGCCCAGGCGTGTGCGGTGTACCGGAAGGCGCTGGACGCGGCCGACCCCTCCCCCTGGCTGGGCGGACGACCGGTGAAGCCCGTATTCCGCCGCTTGGCGTGACGTGATGTGACGTGACGTCAGGGGCGCTCCCGCCGACCGGCGTCGGCCATCCGGTCGACCAGCCGGTCGGCCATGCGGTCGACCAGCCACGCGGTCGCCGGTATCACCGCCAGCGCGGTGCACCAGCCGCCGAGGACGTCGGTCGGGTAGTGCGCGCCCAGGGCGACCTGCGCCCAGCCCATGGCGGCGCCGGCGACCAGCGCCGCGGCGAGCACGAGTGACGTGGCGGCCGTCCTGCCGAGACCGAGCCGGCCGGTCGCGAGCAGCGCCACCACGAGGGCGAGCGCGGTGGCGAAGGCGGTGTGCCCGCTCGGGTAGGACAGGTTGCCGTCGCCGTGGATGGTGCGTCCCACCAGGTGCTTGAGCAGCGTCGCCGTCCCCACGGTCATGCCGCAGCCGGCGACGACGAGCACCGCCGCGCGGGGACGCCGAAGCAGCAGGCAGCCCGTCACGGTGGCCACGACCAGCGTCGCCGCTCCCCCGGGCTCCCCCAAGAAGTCCGTGGCCAGAGCGACGTGCCGCCACGGCGGCCCCACGCCGTACACCGCCACCGCGATCCGCGCGTCCACCCTGCCGGGCTCACCGTCGTCGGCATACAGGACCCCGAGCACGACGACCACCAGCGCGGCAAGGGCCGCAATCGACCCGAGCCACACGCGCAGCGATGGGGGCAGCACCGCGGGCGCCGACCGGCCGGTCACACGCCCATCGCGTCCCAGGTCCACTCCGGCCAGGCGATCCAACGCGAGCCCCCTGTCTCCGACCCACCCTCAAGCGGCCCCACGGACACCCGCTCCTGGCCCGTACGACGCCGCAGGAGCGTCAGCCCGTAGTCCGAACCCGCCAGCCTGGCCATAGCCTTGACCAAGGACACCAGGATCAGCGTCATTTGTCATCCTAACCAGGGCTGGCGCCAGGTCCAGGTGAAATTCAGAGCTGTATACAGGCCTCAGCGGCGCGCCCTTCGGCATCGAAGCGACGTGCACAGGTCCCTCCTCTCGCCTCCGCGCGTTTTGCCTGGCACAGGGAGTGCACGCGAAACTGTATGCAGCGCGATGTGCTACACGTCAATGGCGATCTTGGATCGCACGCTGGCGTCCAGCGACAACGGAAGAGGAACGAACCTTTATGAGCCGAGGCAAGTCCGAAGCTGTCTATGACCAGCTCAAGGCTCAGATCCAGTCCCTCCAGCTCCCTCCCGGCGCGAAGCTGAGCGAGGTGCTCATCGGTGAACAGGTCGGCGCCTCCAGGACTCCGGTGCGTGAAGCGATTCGTCGTCTGGCTCGCGAGGGGCTGGTCGACTTCCGTCCTGGCGAGATCGCTCAGGTCGCGTCCATCTCGCTGAGCAGGGTGCGGGCGCTGTTCGAGTTCCGCATGGTCCTCGAACCGGCAGCGGCACGGATGGTCACCCTCGACGGCATCGCCCGCCCCGAGCTCCTCGAGCCCTTCCGGCGGATCGCCGTCGAACTCGGAGAGGTTGCCGCCATCCTCGACACGGCGAGCCGTGAAGAGCTGGTAGCGCGATTCTACGAGCTGACCGAGCGCTTCGATCAGTCCGTGATCGCCGCGTGCCACAACGAGCCCCTGGCGATGACCATTGCCGACCAGCGAGGACAGACGGCGCGGCTGCGCGGGATCTCCCACGCCGACCCCGGTCGACTGAGCCGCTCGCTCGATGAGCACCAACGGATGTGCGAGGCGATCCTCAGCGGAGACCCGGATGCCGCGGCTCGGGAACTCAGCTACCACCTCACCGAGAGCCTGCGGACCATCATCAACGGCCTGACCAGCTCCATCGCGGGAACAGGCTCACTCGAGATCGACATTCGGCCTTCGGCCTGACTCCTGCCGCCGCGGCATCTGGCGGCACGGGCCGTCTGTATACTGGCCGAAATACTGACCTTGGTGGAAGGACGCCCATGCCTGCGATCACTGTGGAAGCATCATCGCTGACCAGGTTCAGCAGCGCGGTCCTGACCTCGACCGGCGTGCCGGAAGCCGACGCGCACCTGCTCGCGGACAGCCTGACCACGGCCGAACTGTGGGGTCACTCCTCGCACGGCATGCTACGGCTGCCCTGGTACGTCGCCCGTCTCCGCAGCGGCGCGATGCAGAAGGTCACCGCCCCGACAACGGTCACCGACACGGGACCGCTGGTCGTACTCGACGGCAACGACGGAATCGGTCAGGTGCTCACGAACCGGGCCGTAGAGGTGGGTATCGAGCGTGCCCGGACCCACGGCATCGCCGGCGTGGCGGTACGCAATTCCAACCACTTCGGCACCGCGGCCTATTTCACTCTCAAGGCCGCCGACGCCGGCTGCCTGGCGTTGCTGTCGACCAACGCCAGTCCGGCCATGGCGCCGTGGGGCGGGCGGCAGAAGTCGGTGGGCAACAACCCGTGGTCGATCGCCGCGCCCGCAGGCTCCTACGGTGCCGTGGTGATGGACCTCGCGAACACGGCCGTGGCCCGGGGCAAGATCTACCTCGCTGCGGAACGTGGCGAGCCCGTCCCTGAGGGATGGGCCGCGGATGAGCAGGGAGTTCCTACCACCGATGCCGGCAAGGCCGTGGACGGTCTCATCCTGCCGATCGCCGGCCACAAGGGCTACGCGATGTCGTTCATGTTCGATGTGCTCGCGGGCGTGCTGACCGGCAGCTCCTTCGGAACGGATGTTGCCGGGCCCTACAACCCGGATCGACGCTCCGGCTGCGGACACTTCCTGATGGTTGTCGATATCGCCGCGATGCAGCCGATCGAGGACTTCGCCGCACGGATGGAGACCCTGGTGTCCCGCACCAAATCGGTGCCGACCGCGCCGGGCGTTCCGGAGATCTTCGTGCCTGGCGAGATCGAGGAGCGCAACCGGGTCCGTGCAACAGTCGATGGCATCCCCCTCCCCCAGAAGACCTGGAACGACCTCAGCGCCCTCGCCGCCGACGCCGATGTCCCGATGCCCGCTGTCGCCGTAAACAGCGACCGAAGCACGCACACCCGGTCCTCCCGGACCGCCTGACACCGTACGGAGCGCCCATGCTCGCCCTGACCGTCTCCCTACAGGTCCGACCCGGCCACCGGGACCAGTTCCTGGCCGCCATCACCAAGAACGCCCAGGCATCGTTCACTGACGAGCCCGGCTGCCAGTACTTCGACGTCACCGTCGACACCGCTGACGACCACCACTTCCTGTTCTACGAGCTCTACACCGACCAGGCCGCTCTCGACGCCCACCGCGCCGCTTCCCACTTCGCCGAGTGGCGCGAGGCAGCCGAGCAGCACGTCGTTCCCGGCAGCCAGAAGAACACCATCACCGAGCTTCTGCTGCACCACGTCTGAGGCCGCCGTCGGCCCCTCCGCTGCCGAAAGGCCCGTCAATGAGCACCACGATCACCACCGTCAACCCCGCCACCGGCACCGAGATCGCGTCGTACGCCGCACATGACGCCGACCAGGTCGAGGCCGCGGTCGCCGCGACCCACAGCGCCGCGACTTCCTGGGCGGCCACCCCGCTCGATCATCGGCTGTCCCGTCTCACCACTCTGGCCGAGACCTTGCGTGAGCGCGCCGACGAGTACGCCGCCTTGATCACCCAGGAGATGGGAAAACCCCTCACGGAGGCCGTCGGCGAGATCGAGAAGTCCGCGGTAACCGCCGAGTACTACGCCTCAGAGGCCGAACGGATTCTCGCCGACGAGCCCGTGGAGGTCGACGGCGCCCGGGCATGGATCGGCTACGAACCGCTCGGCGTGATCTACGCGGTCATGCCGTGGAACTTCCCGTTCTGGCAGGTCATGCGCTTCGCGATCCCGACACTCGCGGCGGGCAACGCGGTGCTGCTCAAGCACTCGCCCAACGTCACCGGCAGCGCCCTGGCCATCGAGCGGTTGCTGGTACGGGCCGGGTTCCCCGCGCATCTGCTCACCACGCTGGTCGTTCCCGAGCAGGACGTCCCCTCGACGAGCGAGCAGCTCATCGCCGACCCCCGGATCGCCGCGGTCACCCTGACCGGCAGCAACCGGGCGGGGGCCGCCGTCGGCGCCGCCGCCGGGCGCGCGGTGAAGAAGGCCGTCCTCGAACTCGGCGGTTCCGACGCGTTCGTCGTTCTCGCCGACGCCGACCTGGAGGCAGCTTCGACCGCCGCGGTCGCAGCGCGGTTCACCAACTCCGGTCAGAGTTGCGTGTGCGCCAAGCGCTTCCTCGTCGCCGAGCCGGTTGCCGCGGAGTTCACCCGACTGTTCGTCGAGAAGACCCGAGCTCTTGTCGTCGGTGACCCCACGGACCCGGCCACCCGGATCGGCCCGCTGGCCCGCGAGGACCTCCGGAACCAGCTTCACACGCAGGTCGAGAAGTCGATCGGCCAGGGCGCCACTCTGCTGGTGGGAGGCCAACCGGTCGAAGGACCCGGCACCTGGTACGAGCCCACCGTCCTGAGTGGCACCGGCCCGGGCGTCACCGCCTTTGACGAGGAGACCTTCGGGCCGGTGGCCGCCATTGCCACCGCTGCCGACGACGACGGGCTGATCGCGCTGGCCGACGCCAGTGCCTACGGGCTCGGCCTGAGCATCTGGAGCACTGACACCGACCGCGCGATCTCCATCGCCCGCCGCATCACCTCCGGCGCCGCGTTCGTCAACGCCGTGGTCGCTTCCGACCCTCGGCTTCCCTTCGGCGGAACCAAGAAGAGCGGCCATGGCCGCGAACTCGCCACCGCCGGCATCCGCGAGTTCACCACCATCCGCACCTACTGGGTCGCCGGCTGACCCACCCCTATCGAAGGAGCGTCGTGTCCACTGAGTCCGCCCACTGCTGCGACACCTTTCCGCCGTCCGTCCTGCGTCCGGCCACCTTGGATGCCTTCTCCCGCGGCGGTGGCGCCAGGACGATCCCGCTGGTCACCAAGGCCCGCGGGGCCGAGGTGTTCCTGAGCGGTCAGACCCTGTTCGACGGAGGCGCGGGAATCCCGCTGCACACCCACAACTGCCCGGAGAGCGTGGTGATCCTCGAGGGCAACGCGATCGTCGAGATCGATGGGCAGGAGTACGAGCTCACCACGTTCGACACGACATACGTCGACGCCGGCGTCCCGCACCGCTTCCGCAACGCCTCGGACACCACGCCGATGCGCATCCTGTGGACCTACGCCTCAGTCGAAGCCACCCGCACGATTGTCGAGACGGGCGTCACGACCCGGGTCGACGCCGAACACCACAAGCACTGAGACGGCGCCGCGAAGGTGGGCGGTGCCATGGCGACGGGATCAGACGGTTTCGCGCAGCGCCTCGGCGGTGGCCGTGGAGGTGATGCCGGCGACGGGCCCCTGATAGAGGATCTGCCCGCCGTGCTTCCCGGGGCCGGGGCCGAGGTCGATGATCCAGTCGGCCCGTCGGATGACGTCGAGGTTGTGCTCGATCAGCACGACGGTGTGACCGTGGTCCACCAGGCTGTCGAGGTGGCTCAGCAGGGTGTCGATGTCGCGTAGGTGCAGGCCGGTAGTGGGCTCGTCGAGGATGTAGAGGGTCGGTCCGGTGGAGTCCCGGAGCTCCTTGGCGATCTTCACGCGCTGGCATTCACCCCCGGAGAGAGACGTGAGGGGCTGGCCGAGCCGGAGGTAGCCCAGGCCGACCTCGTCGAGGTGGCGCAGGGCCTTCGTGACCGTGCGATCGGAGAGCCGGTCGATGGCGTCGGTGATCGTGAGGTCGTCGATGTCGGCGATGGACAGCCCGTCGACCCGGTACTCCAGGACCTCGGGGGTGAACCGGCGCCCCTGGCAGGTCTCGCAGACCGTTTCCTGATCCTCCATGAACGCCAGGTCGGTGGAGACGGTCCCGAGGCCCTTGCACTCGGGGCAGGCGCCCTCGGAGTTGGCGCTGAACAGGCCGGCTGGGACCTGGTTGTGGCGTGCGAAGACCTTACGGATGGGGGTCGCGATCCCGGTGTAGGTGATGGGGGTCGAGCGGCGGTTGGTGCTGACCTGCTTCTGGTCGATCACGACCGCGTCGTGCTGGGCGACGAGTTCGCTCGCGAGACTGGATTTCCCGGAGCCGGCCACGCCGGTGAGCACGGTTGTCACACCCGTCGGAATGTCCACGGTCACGTTCTTGAGGTTGTTGCGCGTGGCGTCGGCCACGGTGATGTGTCCCCGCGGCGTCCGCGGATCGTCCTTGATGGGCCGGCGCTGTGACAGCGCCGCCGCCGTGGCGGTGCCGGCCGTGCGGAGGCCACGGAAGCTGCCCTGGTAGACGAGCGTTCCGCCGTGCGCGCCCGCGAGGGGCCCGACCTCGATGATCTGGTCGGCGATGGCCATGACGGCGGGGTCGTGCTCGACCACGAGGACGCTGTTGCCCTTGTCCCGGAGCTGCTTGAGCAGCTCGGTCATGGAGGAGATGTCGTGGGTGTGCAGTCCGACGGTGGGTTCGTCGAATACGTAGAGCATCTCGGTGAGGCTGCTGCCCAGGTGCTTGACGGTCTTGATCCGCTGGGACTCGCCGCCCGAGAGCGTCGTGGTGGCGCGGCCGAGGTGGAGGTAGCCGAGCCCGATGGTGATCATCGCCTGGAGTCGTTCCGTCAGCGCGGCCACCACCGGTGCCACGGTTGCGTCGGTCACGCCCGTCACCAGCTCCGCGAGCTCATCGACCTCCATCCGCGCCATCTCGCCGATGGTGTGGCCGAGCACCGTGGCCGCCCGGCTCGCCTTGTTGAGACGGTCCCCGCAGCAGTCCGGGCACATTTCGGAACGGGTGAACTTCGCGAGGGCTTCCTTCTTGCGGTCGTTCATGTCGTCGGAGGTGCGCAGGTAGATGCGCTCGAACCGCTCGACGACGCCCTGGTAGCCCTTGGGAAGCCGGTTCGCCGGCGACCCGGCGGACCCGATGCCGTACAGCAGCGCGTCCCGCTCGGTCCGGTTCCAGTGGCGCAGCGGCTTGTCGACGTCGAAGACGCCGATGTCGGCGAAGTTCGTGTACCAGTAACCGCCGACGGCGAACCCGGGCAGCAGGACGGCGCCCTCGCGCAGCGACTTGTCCAGGTCGAGGAAACGGTCGACGGCGCTGGCCACGACCTCGCCGATGCCCGAGCAGGTGGGGCACATGCCGGCCGGGTCGTTGAAGGAGAAGTGGCTGGACTCGCCGACGTGCGGTGTGCTCACCCGGGAGAACAGCAGCCGCAGGTAGGTCCAGGTGTCCGTGATCGTGCCGACCGTGGAGCGGGCGTTCCCGCCCAGACGCCGCTGGTCGATCACCACCACCGGGGAGAGCCCCTCGATCCCGCCGACCTCGGGGCGGGTCCACTTCGGCAGCCGGTTGCGGATGTAGGGCGGGAACGTCTCGTGCAGTTGGTAGCCCGCCTCCGCAGCGATGGTGTCGAACACCAGCGACGACTTGCCCGAGCCCGACACGCCGACGAAGACCACGACTTGTGAGCGCGGCACGTCCACGTCGAGGTCTTGCAGGTTGTGGGTACGGGCTCGCCTGATCCGGATCCCTCGGTTGGACATATTCAGGACCGTAGCGCGAGATGTGGACGGAAAGTGGCCGCGACTGTCTGCGACGATGCGGTCATGGCCGACGTCATGCAACGCATCCTCGCTCTGCTGGCCGTGCTTCAGTCGGGCAAGACGTTCACGGGTGAGGAGCTGGCGGCCCGGCTGGACGTCCCCCCGCGCACCCTGCGGCGCGACATCAACCGGCTCCGCGGCTACGGATACCCGGTCGAGACGCAGCCGGGCCCGGGCGGCTACTACCGGCTCACGGCCGGGCGGACCATGCCCCCGCTGCTGCTCGACGACGACGAGGCCATCGCGACCCTCCTGGGCCTGGCCGCCCTCGGCGCGACCGGCGACGCGCGCGAGGGCAGCGTCGACGACGCGGCGATCCGCGCCTACGGCAAGGTCGATCAGTACCTGCCCAAGCGGCTGCGCCCCCGCCTGGCCGCGCTGCGCACCAGCCTGGAGACGACGCCGACGCCGACGCCGAGCATCAGCGCGGAGACGATGAGCACGCTCGCCGAAGCGATCGCGCACGAGCGCGTCGTGACGTTCCACTACGTCGGCGCGGACGGGACGGCCACCACGCGCAACGTCGAGCCCTATCGCCAGATCCACCTGCTCCTGAGGTGGTACCTGCTGGGCTGGGACACCGGCAAGGAGGACTGGCGCGTGTTCCGCATCGACCGTGTCAGTGAACTCCAGGCGCAGAGCGGGAGGTTCGCACCGCGCGCGCTGCCCGCGGGGACCGGCGTCGACTACCTCCGCCAGGGCATCAACAGAAATCGGCAGCGTGTGGTGGTGACGATCGACGCCCCGATGACGGAGGTGGCGGACGCGTTCGCGCATGAGGACATCGACCTCACGGCGGCCGCCGGAGGGGGGACCCACGCCGTCCTCATGCTCGACTCCTGGCAGTGGCTCCTGCCGCGTCTCGCCTTCCTCGACGCCGACTTCCGCATCGAGGAGCCCGCGGAGTTCCGCGAGGTGTTGCGGCGGTTCGGCGCGCGCCTCGGCCGTCAGTGACCGGCCCCGCCGACCCGGCGGCGCGCGACATCCACCCAGGACGACGCCCGCACCGCCCTGCACCGCTACCGCGCAGGCCGCCGGATCGGCGTCAGTGCCGACCCGAACCAGACCGTCGCCGACTACCTGGCCCAGTGGCTCGCGGCCGTCGTCGCGCACGGCGTCAGGCGTACCCATTCGGCGCCTCACTCCTACACTCGGTCAGGTGCCCGAATGTGAACTGTCCCGGCTGCCCACCGGGACCGAATACGACTCCCTCCTCGCCACCTTACGCAGGCTCTCACCGTGGGCCACCGGCCGCCCACTCGCCGCGTGGGATCGGCGGGCCGATGAGATTCCAGCCGCTCGGGCGCCATCGTGTTCGGTGGGTGCGATGATCGCGGAAAGGTGCTGCGCCGATCCGTCCGGGACCGCGCTGTCCGACGGTGTGACAGAGGTCGGTTACGGGGAACTCGGCGCGAGGGTGAACGCCCTCGCGGCCGCCCTCGTGCGCCGCGGCATCGCCAAGGGCGAGATCGTCGCACTCGTTGTCGACCGAGGTGTGGCGTTCGTGGTGGGGCTGCTCGCCGTGTGGCGAGTCGGGGCCGCGTACCTGCCGCTGTCGCCGTCGCATCCGGAGGAGTGGCTCACCAGCGTTGCCCGACAGGCTGGAGTGGCGTTGGTGGTCGGCGCCCCGATCCCAGGCTTTCCGCATCTGGACGAGGTGTCCGAGGACGCCGGACCGGTCGAGGACCGGGACCCGCCCGAGGACCGGAACACGGCCGGGGACTTGGCGTATGTCGTCGCCACTTCCGGGTCGACAGGCACTCCGAAGCTGGTCATGATCGAGCACGGCGGCCTGATGAACCTGGTGCACGCGCAGCGCGAGTACCTCGGCGGAATCCCGGCGCGCTCACGGGTGCTCCAGTTCGCGCACCCGGCCTTCGACGCGGCCCTGTTCGACGTCCTGATGGCGCTGCCGAACGGAGCGCGGCTGGAGTTGCTGGGCGGCGCCCAGTTATCCGGCGATCCGCTCGCGGACGTGCTGACCGGCAGGCGCATCACACACGCGGTACTGCCGGCGGTGGTGCTGCGCACCTTGCGGCCGGGCCGGTACCCGGACCTGGACGTGCTGATGAGTATCGGCGATGTGTGCCTGCCGGAAACGGCCCGCCAGTGGGGTGCACACCACCGTTTCGTGAACGGTTACGGCCCCACTGAGACCACGATCTGCGCCACACTGCACACTTCAGTCGGCGCGGAGGACGCCCGCATGCCCATCGGGCGCCCGATCGCGGGCTACCACGTCGTCATCCTGGACGAGGAACGAAACCCGGTTGCACCGGGCACGGTGGGGGAAATCTGCATCGGCGGACCCGGCGTGGCCCGCGGCTATCTGGGACAGCCGGGGCTGACCGCCGAACGGTTCATCCCAGATCCGGCGGGCGGCAGGCTCTACCGAAGCGGGGATCTCGGGCGTGTGCTGGCCGATGGAACGATCGAGTTCCTCGGGCGCGCGGACGACCAGGTGAAGGTGCGTGGCGCGCGGATCGAGCTCAGCCAGGTGGAAGGTGCGCTGGCGGCGTTACCCGGCGTGCGCGACGCGCTGGCGGTGGTCGACCGGCGGGGTGAGCCGCGGCTGCTCGGGTACGCGATCGCCGACGTCGAATCCGAGGAGCTGAGGGCGGCGCTGGCGCGCACGCTGCCCGCGTACCTGGTCCCCGAGCAGGTGGTCGTGGTCGACGACTGGCCGCTCACCATGAGCGGCAAGGTGGACCGGGCCGCCCTGCCCCGGCCGGGCCGGGCGGTGCGTGAGGCGGACGTGCCGCGGGACCGCACCGAGGCCGAGGTGGTCCACGTCGCCGCCGAACTGCTCGGCGCCGAACGGGTCGGGGTGCACGACAACCTGTTCGAGCTCGGAGGCGATTCGCTCTTCGCCACGCAGCTCGTGGCCCGGCTGCGGTCACGGCTGGGGGTCGAGGTGCCGCTGCGGACGGTGCTGACGGGTGCCACGGCGGCCGGGATCGCGGCCGGAATCGGCGGCGAGGCCACCGATCGCGGGCCTCGGCCGGGGGCGGCGCCGGAGCCCTCGTCCGGGCAGCGGCGGGTGTGGCTGATGCACGGGCTGAGCCCGGACGCCCGTGCCTACCATGCGCAGTCGGTGTTCCGGCTTGCCGGCGAACTGTCCCTGGAATCACTGGAGGCGAGCCTCACCGGGATGGTGCGGGCGCACGACGTGCTGCGCAGCCGGTTCTTCGAGGTCGACGGCGAGCTCGCCTGCGTGGTCGACGAACCTGGGCCGGTCGCGCTGGAGGTCCGCGACCTGAGCGCGTCGGAGGACCAGGCCGCTGCCGTCGGCGCGGCGGTGCGCGAGCTGCTGGGCGCGCCGTTCGACCTGGCACACGAGCCACCGTACCGCTGGGCGCTGCTGCGGCTCGGCGCTGAGGAGCACGTGTTCGTCTGTGTGGAACACCACCTGGTGCACGACGGCTGGTCGTTCCATGTGTTCGTGCGCGAGTTGCTGGACGGTTACTCCGAGCACCTCGCACACGGAAAGATCAACCGGCCGATGCCATCGGTCGGCTACTACGACTACGCGCGCTGGCAACGGGAGTGGCTGGAGTCCGAGGAAGCCGCGGAACAACGGGCTTTCTGGCATGCGGAGTTGGCCGGCGCCGAGACCGTGCTGCGGCTGCCGCGCCGCATCGGGGTACGTACCACCGGCTTCCGGGGCCGCGCGCCGCGGCTCGAGATCGACGGCGAACTGACCCATCGCCTCAGGGATCTCGCCGAACGCGAAAACGTCTCCCTGTTCACGGCCCTGCTGGCCGCGTTCTTCGTGTTGCTGCGCCACAGCACTGGATCCCGCGACCTGCTGGTCGGGTCCGCGGTGGCGAACCGGCGATGGCAGCAGACCGAGGACGTACTCGGCATGTTCGTCAACACCGTGGTGTTTCGCGGGACGTTCGAGGGCGATCCGACGTTCGCCGAGTTCCTGCGGCGGGTCCACGAGCGGTCGATGGCCGTGTACGCACACCAGGAGCTGCCCTACGACCTGATCTTCGGCGAGTCGCCGGCCGGACACGGCGACGGTGCGCGCCCGCTGGTGCAGGCGATGTTCAACTTCCACGACTCGCCTCTGGGACCGCTGCGGCCGACGCCGCTCGACGTCACCATCGTCGAAGGGGTGGGCAACGGCTCGGCCAAGTTCGACATCTCCGTCGTCGCGGTGCCGCGATACGCCGAGGCCGGTCACATCTCACGGCACGCCGGCGACCTGATCGCGATCCCGAGATCGACCACACCGGTGATGCCCAGCTCGCGCTCCGCGCTTCAGGGCATCACGCTGGCCTGGGAGTTCGACACCGACCTGTTCGACGACTTCTTCTGCGCGCATCTGCTGACAGCGTTCGAAACCCTGCTCCGGTCGATCGTGGAGGCGCCCGGAACCCCGGTGTCGCGGCTTTCGCTGGTGGACGACCGGACCCGCGCACGACTACTCGCATGGGGGCGGGGCAGGAACGCCGAGCCGCACTCGTGGTGGGTGCCCGACCTGGTCGCCCGCTGGGTGCGCGACACTCCGGACGCGATCGCCGTCGCGGGCGCTCATCCGCTGACCTATGCCGAACTGGGGGCGTGGTCCGATCGGGTGGCCCGGCATCTGCGAGCGCGCGGGCTCGGCGCCAGCGATGTGGTGGCGGTGCGCATGGGGCACTCCCGCGAGGTCGTCGTGGCGCAACTCGCCGTGATGAAGGCCGGCGCCGCGTACCTGCCGTCCGATCCGGCACACCCGCCGGCCCGGCTGGGCGCGCTCATGGCCGACTGCGGGGCGAGGGCGGTCCTGACGACCGCCGCGCTCGCCACCGACGTGCCCGAAAACGCGATCGCCGTGGTATTGGAGGACGTTCCCGACACCGGTGGCGATCTGCCCGCAGGCACCGGCAGCGACGCCTGCTACGTCATGTATACCTCGGGCAGTACCGGCCGACCCAAGGGCGTCGTGGTCGAGCATCGCTCGGTCGCAGCACGCCTGCACGACGACGGTGTCACCGGCCTCGCCCCCGGCGACACCCTCCTCGCGGTCGCCGCCCTCGCCTTCGACGTGTCCGTACTGGAAGTGTGGGGCCCGCTCGTGGCCGGCGCGACCGTGCGGTTCCTGCCGTCCCCCTGGCATGTGACCGACCTGGCGCACGAGTTGGGCGAGCCCACGGTGACCCACGCCGCACTGTCCACCGCGGTGTTCCACGCACTGGTCGCCGAGGCGCCCGAAGCGGTCCGCGGGCTGCGCAACCTGCTCGTCGCCGGTGACGTGATCTCGCCGGAGTCGCTCACAGCATTGCGCGCCAGGGGAATCACGTCCGTCTCCAACACGTATGGACCGACGGAGACCACGGTGATCGTCACCGGAATGCCGGTGAACGAGTGGCGTCCCTCCGACCAGCCGCGCGTGCCGATCGGGCGTCCGCTGCCGAACACCTCGGTGTACGTCCTCGACGAGCACCTGCGGTTGGTGCCCCCGGGAGTGGTGGGAGAGATCTGCGTCGGTGGCCCAGTGGTGGCACGTGGCTATACGCGGCCGGAGCCGGGGTTCGTGCCGAACCCGTTCGGGGCGGGAATGCTCTACCGCACCGGCGATCGGGGGCGCTGGCTCGACGGCGGGGTGCTGGACTTCGTCGGGCGCACCGACGGCCAGGTCAAGATCCGTGGATTCCGGGTGGAACCCGCCGAGGTTCGCGCGGCGCTCCTCGCGCTGCCCACCGTGCGAGACGCGGTGGTCGTCGCGGACCGCGCCGCGGACAGACTGGTGGCGCATGTGGTGAGCACGCGGACGGGCACCGCCCTCCGGCGTGCGCTCGCCGCCGACGTCCCCGGCCACCTGGTGCCGAGCGTGGTCGTGCCGCACGAGCGGTTCCCGGTCACCGCCGGCGGGAAGGTCGACGTGCCGGCGCTGGGACTACCGCCGCAGCCGGTCCAACCGGACGCGCCGCGCACCGCGCTGGAGACCCTGATCGTGGACCTGTCCGCCGATGTGCTGGGCGTCCGGCCGGGCGTGCACGACAACGTGTTCGAGCTCGGCTTGCACTCCTTACAGGCCATGCGGCTCGCGTCCCGCATCACCGCCGCGACCGGCCGCGCGGTCGGGCTCGGCCTGGTGCTCGCCGAGCCGACCGCCGCCGGGCTCGCTTCCGCGCTGGAGTCGGCGCCCGACGAGGACGAGAAGATCACCAGGATCCCGCGGTGAGCACCTCGTTCCCCTTGTCGGCCGCACAACGGGCCGTCTGGAGGCGGCACACACAGGACCCCAGCGGGCACCGACAGAGCACCGTGCGCACGTTCGCGGTGACCGGAGCCCTGGACGTGGCGGCGCTGCGCACCGCGGTCGAGGCGCTCGTACGGCGGCACGAACCGCTGCGGACCGTCTACCTCGACGGGCCCGTACAGCAGATCCGTCCGGACGCGCCGATGGCGGTCCGGATCGTGGCCGGACCGCCGCGGCCGAGCGCCTTCGACCTGGCCCGCGGGCCGCTGTTGCGTGTGGACGTCCGCCCGATGGGCCCCAACCGGCACGAGGTCACGTTCTTCGTGCATCTGCTGGCGGCCGACGGCTGGTCGTTGAGCGTGTTCTTCACCGACCTCGCGGCCTGCTACCGCGCCGCGCTGCGGGGTGAGCCGGCCACCCTGCCCGATCTCGCCGTCCAGTACGTCGACTGGGCGGCATGGCAGACCAGGCGGCTGACCCGGGAGCGCACCGGCGAACTGGTGCACTGGTGGCGCGGCGCTCTCGACGGTTACGGGCAGCTGCTCGAAGCGGGGGCCGGTGCCACCACCGGTGAACCGGGCCGGGGCAGACGCCGGGCCGTGGCGCTGGACACCGGTCTGGTGCGCGCGATCGGCCACCTGGCCGCCGCACACGGCAACACCACGTTCACGGTTCTCTCGGCTGCATGTGCGATCGCCCTGACCCGGCGCACCGGTCAGGACCGCGTGCTGCTGGGCCTCGCGGTCGCCAACCGCGACCGCCCGGAAGTGGCCGGTGTCCTCGGCTTCTTCGCCACCCTTACGGTGCTGCCGGTGGACCTCACCGAAGACCCCGCGTTCGGCGCGCTGCTGGGGCGTGTGGCCGAGGCGACGGCGGCCACCTACCAACACCGCGACCTGCCGCTCGACGAGATGGCGGCCGCGCTCGGGTGCCCCGACGACCCGGACGCCCCGGATCGCATGCCCTGGGTGCAGGCGGTCTTCGCGCACCACCCGGCGGGGAGCACCGGCACGCTCCGCCTGGACGGCTGCGAGATCGCCGAGCTCCCGGTCCCCGACACGGCCAAATTCGCCCTGACCGTCCGCGTCGAGGACACCGTTGACGGCGCCGCCACGGTCTGGGCGGAGTACGACACCGCCCGCTACCGCGAGCCCCAGATCGACTCGCTGCTCAAGGCCTACCAGGCCGTCCTGCGCGCGGTCGTCGCCCGGCCGGCGACACGGGTGTCGGCGCTGCGCGCGCTCGTCCCACCACTTGGAGGAACCTTCCATGGCTGAGTTTCCCGCCTACCCGCTTGCCAGGGACCCTGAGCACCCACTCGACCCGCCGCCCGGCTACCGGGAGCTGCGCGCTTCCGCGTCACCCACGCGCGTACGGACGTGGGACGGCAGCACACCGTGGCTGATCACCCGTTACGACGACGCCCGCCACGCGCTGGTCGACCGGCGGCTCACCATGGACGTCACCTCGCCCGGATTCCCGCACACATCGCCGTCGTCGCTGTTACGCAGCCGGGGCGCGGTCTTCTTCCCGTCCCGCCCCGAAGAGCGGTACGCGGCTGCCCGGGCGATCGTGATCAAAGAGTTCACTCCGCGCCGGATGGCGGAGCTGCGCCCGTATGTCCAGCGCGTGGCGGACCAGAAGATCGACGCCCTGCTCGCCGGACCGCGTCCGGCCGACCTGATCGAGGCGTTCGCACTGCCCTTCGCCATCGAGGTGATCTGCGAGTTCCTCGGTCTCCCGCTCGCCGGCCGCGACCGCTTGCACGAGCTCAGCCGCGTCCTCGGCTCCCGCACGGCGCCCGCCGAGCAGGTCACCTCGGCGCTGTCCGAGATGGCCGCGTACTTCCGCGCCCTGGTCGCCGATCCGGGCGACGGGCTCATGGGCCGGATCGTGCGTGCGCACGTGGAGACCGGTGAACTGTCCGAAGAGGACGCGGCGGCCGACATCCAGGGCCTGTTCTTCACGGGCCACGGCCCGACCGCATACATGATCGCGATGGGAGTGGTCGCCCTGCTGCGCCACCCCGAGCAGATCGAGGTGCTGACCGGCACCTACGACGAGTCCGTGCACACGACGGCGGTCCAGGAACTCCTGCGCTACATCACCGTGTCACACAACGCGCGACAGCGCGCCGCCACCGACGACATCGAGATCGGCGGCACACTCATCCGCCGAGGAGAGGGCGTGCTCATCCAGATCGACTCCGCGAACCGCGACGAGACCGCCTTCCCCGACCCCGACCACCTCGACCTGCTCCGCACCCCGTCACGACGCCATCTCGCGCTCGGACTGGGCGTGCACCACTGCACAGGGCACACCCTGGCCGGCATCGAACTGGACATCGCCTACACCACCCTCTTCCGCCGCCTGCCCGATCTGCGGCTCGCCGTGGACATCACCGAAGTGCCGTTCAAGTTCGACGAAAACCTCGTCGGTGCACACGCCTTGCCGATGACCTGGGGCCCTGACCTTCGGGCAGCCCGGTGAAGGCATACGGACGAGGCGGCGAAATCGCTGTACCGCGCCCACGACAGATCGTCGCCGTACCCACCGTGGAGAAGGTAGAGGACCGGCCGTGAGGCACTGAACCGCGACCTGAACCGATCCGGAAGGATGATGCGCGCCGACGCGGTATGGCCCAGTGCGCCCAGTGCAACCGAGTCGATCGTGATGTCCACCGTGCGCGCATCAAGGAAGTTCTGCGCGATCACGCTCGCGCCGTTGTCGGCCTGGCGCGGTGCCGCCGTCAGGGGTGTGACCGAGATACGCGCCAAAGGGGCAACGGGATGATCTTGAAGCACTGATCCGCTCGGATTTACCTGCGGCGACGTGCAGCGGGGTCGCGTTCGGCGACGTGCCGGGCGACCGAGTCGACGCCGGGGCGGGCGTAGCGCTCCAGGGAGCGGACGGAGGCGTGGCGGGAGCGGGCCAGCAGCATCGGGGTGGAGGTGCCGTCCTCCGCGTCGTGCGTCAGGGCACTGTGACGTAGCCGGTGAAGCGTCCAGCCGTCCAGGTCCTCGATGTCGTCGGGCGAGGCGAGGGGGTTTGCCAGCAGCCGGGTGTTCTCCTCGAAGATCTCCTCAGCGCGGCGGTAGGAGAGCCGGGCCCGGCCGGTCTCCGGGCACACGTCGAGCGTGGGTGTTCCGGCCGGGGCCCTGCGGTCGGTGAGGAACAGCGGGCCGCGGGTACGGCGGGCGATGAGGCGGGGCAGGAGCTGGGCGGTGCCGGACTGCCAGTGGATCCACTCGGTCGCCCCGCCCTTGGCGGTGATCCTGCCGCGCTTGTCCTGCGGGTAGAGGTCTTCCACGTTGATGCACAGCACCTCGTCGGCCCGTGCGGCGGACTCGTAGAGCATCTTCCACTGCGTCTTCTCCCGCAGCGCGACGTCGAGGCGCCACAGGGCGGAGATCTGGTTCTCCGCGAGAGCCTTGGTGCGGTCCGGCGGCGCCGGCCGCCGCTCGATGCCGATCGTCGGATCACACTCGATCCAGCCTTGGCGCTGCCACCAGCCGATCGCCTTGCGCGCGAGACAGCTCCCGGACGGGCGGTTTCGCGCCTCGGCGGGCGGGTCCGGTCGGCGGCGGTTCGCCGGCGAGCATCCATCCCCACGTCGTGAGGGAGATCCGGTAGATCCGCGCGGAGGACTTCGCGATGCCCGCGCCGGTGAGGTACCGCTCGACCGCCGCGGTGTACGACGACGGCGGGGCGGACAGGGGTACGACCCGAGCGCGCGGCAACCGAAGTGCGCCCCCGCTCCCGAGTTCGGTCACCGGTTCGATCGTCACGCCGTCCGGCCCTTCCGGTACTGCCGCAGTAAATGCGTACACCTCGCCCCGGCGGCCGGATTGGTCCGCCGCAGGTCGCGGTGATCACGGCATGGGCTCTGCCGCAGTAAATCCGGTATTTACTGCGGTAGTTGTGAAGACGTCTCCGCGATCGAGTAACCGCCCGAATGCGTTTCTGCTGTGCGGACTTGAGGGGAGTGGACTGTCAGTGCCCGGGGCCAGCATGCTTACCTGGGTCATGCCCCAGATCCTCCGTCACGGGCAGGCACTCGGCGAGCAGGTCGACGACGTCGCGCCAGGCTCGCTGCGCGTGCCGTGGGTGGTAGCCGACGCCGGGGACCACGGGGTGGCCGACCGGCGGGTGGTGGAAGGCGTGCAAGGCGCCGCCGTAGACCGTGAGGCGCCAGTCGACGCCCGCGGCCTGCATCTCAGCGGTGAACGCGTTCCGTTGCGCGGGCGGCATGATCGGGTCTTCCGACCNTGCATCTCAGCGGTGAACGCGTTCCGTTGCGCGGGCGGCATGATCGGGTCTTCCGACCCGACCCCGGCCCACACCGGGCAGCGAATGCGCGCCGCCTCGCCCGGTCGGCCCGTGGTCAGTGCGTTGACTGTCCCGATCGCGCGCAGGCTGACGCCGCCGCGCCCGAGTTCCAGCCCGACGGCACCCCCCGTGCCATAGCCGACGGCGGCGATCCGGTCGGGGTCGGTCCGCGGTTCGGTGCGCAACCCATCGAGCGCCGCATGGCCGATGCCTCGCATCCGCTCGGGATCAGCGAGCAGCGGCAGGCAACGGGCCAGCATCTCCTCGGGGTCGCCCAAATAGCGCCCGCCATGAAGGTCGAAGGCCAGCGCTACATATCCCAGCTCGGCGAGAGCATCGGCCCGGCGGCGCTCGACGTCGCTGAGCCCCATGCCCTCTGGTCCGAGCAGCACCGCGGGCCGGCGGTCGACACCGGCCGGGAGCGCGAGGTGCCCGATCATCGTCAAACCGTCGGCCGGATACTCGACCGTACGCGTCGTAATCGTCGCCATGAGACTGGACTGTAGTGATCGTCGAGCCCGGTCCGGCCGGTGTTCTGCCGCTGGCAGAACAGCGCGGGTATCCCTCTGAAATACGGCGAGGGCCCACAAGAACCGTCACAAACCCCACCCCCACGGCAGCGCTATCGGATCACCTGCCCGGGCCACGGCGTTGGTGACCCTCGCAGCAGGATTCTGGGGCATACCGGCCCGCTCCCGTGAAGGGCGTCACCAGCTAGTTCCCTCACGGCTCAGACAGCCTGACCGAGACCGGCGGCGGTCAGGTCCTGCTCGCGCAGCGGGGTGAAGTCGACGTCGAGTTTCGGGTCGTACGCCTCGGGCTGGATGCCGAGTTCGTGGGTGCTGTACTCGCCGAACCGGTTGATGTGTTCGGTCAGGTACGGCGAGATGTGCGCCAGGTCTTCCGGGTCGATCTCCCATCCCTCTTCCAGCAGCTGGCGGACGATCTCCGCGATGTCCAGGGCATTGTGGAAGATCACCGCGTTCGTGAGCAGGGCGTTGAACTTCATCGCCTTTCCTGCTCGATGGGGTCGTTGTCGGCAATGACACCGCGGTTGCCGAAGCCAATCCACTGGGAGAACCGGTTGAACGACTCGACCTTGTTGGTCGCCGCGGTCACCCGTCGGCGAAGCGGCGCGTCCGAGAGGTAGCGCAGGAGCTGGACGGTGCGGATCACGCGGCCGACCTCGCGGAAGGCGGCGTAGGTGGCGTTCTTCCTCGACCCCGAGCGCAGGCGCTTGAGCAGTGTGGAGGAGGAGATGGTGCCCTCGCGTACGGAGACGGCCACCCGCATCAGGTGACGGAACTGGGACTCGATCAGGTCGAAGTCAATGACGTGCTTGCCCGGCTCGCCGAACAGGGCGTCGATGTGCACGTACTCGCTCTGCTTGGAAGGCCGGTAGAAGGTCAGTTCCTTCCAGTTCCTGATCCTGGGCATCAAGTCGAAGCCCAGCAGGTGGGCGAGCGCAAAGACAGGGAAGCTCTGGCCCTGCGTATCCGCGTGCACCGTGGTCGGCTGCACCTCGCTGGTGTTCTTCAGCAGTCCTCGATGATGTAGACGGCCTCCCACACCCCGCACGGGATGAAGTGCGTGAACAGCGCGATGTAGGTGTCCGAGACGTGGTGGTGGGCGATCCCGCCCGGCTTGCCGTACCGCACGCTCGTCTCGGAGAGCAGGTTGTCGAGATACGTGTCCATGTGGGTGCCGTCCGCCGCCACCGCGGTTCCGTCGCCCCACGCCTGCGAGATGTCCAGGCGGGCGTGCGCGTTCACCAGGTCCGCGACCGCCTCGTTCAGCACTCGTTGCCGGACGGCGGGCCGAAACGGCGCCACCACTCCACCCAGTACGCGGTCCGGGCCACGATCCCCATCAGGGAACGCTCCGGCATCCTCGCCTTGACCTCCTGCTCCAGCCGCTTCGCCGAGGGTCGCTGACCGTCAGCCCTGAACGCCTTCAGCGACGGGATACCCGTCTCCGGATCGATCACCAAGCCATCGTTCTCCGGGTACCCGGCGTCCGCCGCCGCGGCGGCACCTCGCAGCTTGTCCTCCAGTTGCCGGCGGAAGAACGTGGCGTCGAACTCGGCACTCTCGCCCTGCTCGGCAAGACCGACCTCCACCAGGTAGGGCCCCAGCGTCTCCTGGACGACCTCCCAGGCCAGCAGCTGCTCGGACCAGTCGGCGTACTCCTCCGAGCCGACCACCGCGACGTCGCCGGTGCGCAGCTCCTCGGCGAGCGCGGTAAAGACCATCGCCTCGAAGTGCTTGCGCACGAACTGCCCGGTCCGGTGTCGACCACCGCCTTGCGCCAGTTCTGGGTGGCGAAGGAGATGTCGACCTCCTTGCCCTCCTCGTTGAAGGCGGTGATGTAGTCGCCGCGGCCCGCCTGGTGCCGCTGGGCGTGCGCGAGGGCGTCCAGCACCCGGCTGTCCTCGCTGGTCGCGGTGAACTTCAGCTTGTCGTTGTCGGCCAGGTCGAACATCACCGCCCGGTCCCGGCCGATCTGCCCGTACAGCAGCACCTCCCAGAAGTCGCCGTGATGGGCAGAGACCTTCTCGATCTGCTCGTACTGCTTCGCGAACCCGCCGAAGCCGTCCACCGCGCGGGTGACCGCGCCGAACCCGCCGGCCTGCACCACCTGGGCCTTCACCAGGGCGAGGACCGCCGGGGAGACCCTGCCCTCCAGCCGCATCGCGACCTCGTCAACCGACGCCTCCTCGTCCAGACCCTCCAGGGTCTGGCGGACCTCGGCGGTCATGGCCGCGGCCTTCGCGAGCGCCTCCTGGGCCGGGCCGCCCTCGTCGATGTGCTTGAGCACCATGCGGTAGTTCCCGATCAGGGCCTCGACGATCTCCCGCTCCGCGAGCCGCTCCGCCTTGGCCTTCTTGATCTTCATCGCCACGCGCTTGCAGAACATCGTAGATGCAGCTCATGCGCGGTGATCAGCCGCTTGAACCGCGGATACGCGGTCCGTTCAATCGATGTCACAACCCACCCCAGGCCCAGACGACGCTCAACATCACCACCAACGACACTGAGCCGAATGGGTGACGGCCGACGGGTGCTCAGGGCTTCAAGATCATCCCGTTGCCCCTTTGGCGCGTATCTCGGTCACACCCCCGTCAGGCTTGCGAAGAACCCGCAGCCCGTCAAGCCCGAACGGGCCTTCAAGCGCTTCCCCACACGCCGCACCGTGATCTGTGCCATAGGCGCACTGCGAGAGTCTCGTCCCCCGGGACAGCTGAAGTGTCCGGGTGACGCAGATTGCGACCACGGAACTCGCAAGTAGGACAGCTCGAAGTGACCACACCGGCCGCGAGCTCCAGACACGCACTTTCCTGTGAAGTTTCTGTGAGGAAGCGGAATGCTAGCGTCCACATCGCCTTGAAGTTGAGAAGGAGGAGGGGACGTCTTGGCACACCTTGACCACTTCAGCGCCGGATGGCTTTCACCTGTCACCGCGTATGTGATGGCCTGCATCGGAGCCGCGCTCGGACTGCACTGCACCATGAAGGCGCTGGTGTCGGACGGCCGCTCCCGGCGCAACTGGCTGGTGACGGCATCGGTCGCGATCGGATCGGGCATCTGGGCGATGCACTTCATCGCCATGCTCGGCTTCGGGTCGAAGCCCGCCTTCTCGATCGCCTTGGCCAGCACGAGCGAGGTGCCGATGACGTCGGTGCCGTGCAGGTCGTCGTCCTCGAGGTGGACGGCCTTGTCGGCTCCCATGGACAGGGCCTTGCGCAGCGCGTCCTTGGCGTCCTCCGGGCCCACCGTCAGGGCGGTGATCTCCACGTCGTCGCCGGAGTTCTCGGAGATCCGCAGCGCCTGCTCGATGGCATACTCATCGAGCTCGGAGAGCAGACCGTCCACGTCGTCCCGGTCGGCGGTCAGGTCATCGGCGAAGTGCCGGTCGGCTGTGGCGTCGGGCACGTACTTCACACACACGACGATGTTCATGCGTCGAGACCTCCGCGCTTCACGAGCTGGCTCGCGATCACGTTGCGCTGGATCTCGTTGGTGCCCTCACCGACGATCATCAACGGTGCGTCCCGGAAGTAGCGTTCGACGTCGAACTCGGTCGAGTAGCCGTAGCCACCATGGATACGGACGGCGTTGAGCGCGATCTGCATGGCCGTCTCGGATGCGAAGAGCTTCGCCATGCCCGCCTCCATGTCCACCCGGCGGCCCGCATCCGCCTCGCGCGCCGCGTACAGGGTCAGTTGGCGCGCTGCGGTCAGCGACGTGGCCATGTCCGCCAGGTAGTTGCCGATCGACTGGTGCTGCCAGATCGGCTTGCCGAACGACTCCCGCTCCTGCGCGTACGCCAGCGCGTCCTCCAGCGCCGCCCGCCCGACTCCCAGCGCCCGGGCGGCGACCTGGAGCCTGCCGGTCTCCAGGCCCTTCATCATCTGGGCGAAGCCCTTGCCCTCGGCTCCGCCGAGCACCGCGTCCGCCGGGGCGCGGTAGTCCTCGAAGGACAACTCGCAGCTCTCCACGCCCTTGTAGCCGAGCTTGGGCAGGTCGCGGGAGACCGTCAGTCCCGGGCCGTGCTCGACCAGCAGGATCGAGATGCCCTGGTGCACAGGGCTGGCGTCCGGGTCGGTCTTGCACAGCAGCGCGATCAGCTGCGAGCGGCGGGAGTTGGTGATCCACGTCTTCGCGCCGTTGACCACGAAATCATCGCCGTCCCGACGGGCGACCGTGCGCATCGCTTGCAGGTCCGAGCCTCCGCCCGGCTCGGTCAGGGCCATGGTGGCGCGGATCTCGCCGGTGGCCATCCTCGGCAGGTAGCGGCGCTTCTGCTCCTCGGTGCCGAAGTGCAGCAGCAGCTTGGCGACGACGGTGTGCCCGCCCATGGCTCCGGCCAGGCTCATCCAGCCCCGGGCGAGTTCCTCGGTGACGAGGACATAGCAGGGGGTCGACACCGGCGTACCGCCGTACTCCTCCGGGATGGCGAGGCCGAAGATGCCGAGTTCCTTCATCTGCTCGATGAGGGCCTCGGGATAGGTGTTGGTGTGGTCGAGTTCTTGCGCGACGGGTTTGATGTCCTTGTCGACGAAGTCGTGCACCGTCCGGACGATGAACTGCTCGTCCTCGGACACGATGTCGAGAGTGCTCATGGAAGGAGATCTCCTTGTTTCGGTCTCTGGTGGGGCCCCGAGGGGTCAGAGGGCGCCCTCGGCCCGTAGGGCCGCGATACGGGCGGAGTCGTAGCCCAGCTGGGCAAGAATCTGCTCGGTGTGCTCGCCGAGGGCGGGGACGGCGTCGTTGCGCGGAGTGGTGCCTGCCAGGTCCACCGGCGGCAGCAGGGCGGCCACCGTCTCTCCGCCGGGTATCCGCACCTGGCGCCAGCGGCCGCGGCCGGTCAGCACGGGATGTTCCAGGAACTGTTTGACGTCGTTGACCGGTGCGTTGGCGATGCCGATCGCGTCCAGCTGTTTCATCACCTCACCACTGTCCGAGGCCGCGATCCGCTCGGCCAGGATCGCGTTCAGTTGGCGGCGGTGGCTGACACGGGCGGATCCGGTGGCGAAGCGGGTGTCGCCGATCAGGCCGGGGGTTTCGAGGAAGTGCTCGCACAGGGCGGCCCATTCGCGTTCGTTCTGGACGGAGAGCAGTACGTCCTTGCCATCGGCCGCGGTGTAGGTGCCGTAGGGGGCGATGGTGGCGTGCTGGGTGCCGGCCCTGGGCGGCTGCGTACCGCTGTACGCCGTGTAGTAGGCGGGCTGGCTCATCCACTCGGCCAGCGCCTCGAACAGGGAGACCTCGACCGCCCGGACGGAACCGCGGGTGGCCCTCGTGAACAGCGCGGTGAGGATGCCGCTGTAGGCGTACATACCGGCTGCGATGTCGGCGATGGACACGCCCACCCGCGCCGCTTCCTGAGCACTGCCGGTCAGGGAGACCAGGCCGGTCTGGCACTGCACGAGCAGGTCGTACGCCTTGCGGTCCGCCCATGGCCCGCTTGTCCCATAGCCGGAGATCGAGCACGGGATCAGCGACGGGAACCGCGCCGCCAGGTCTTCGGCGCCCAGGCCCATGCGGGCGGCAGCGCCGGGGGCCAGGTTCTGCACGAACACGTCCGCCTCCGCGAGGAGTTTCTCCAGGATCTCCCGCCCCTGCTCCGACTTCAGGTCCAGCGTCACCGACTCCTTCGAGCGGTTGAGCCACACGAAGTAACTGGACTCCCCGTGCACGGTCGTGTCGTACCGGCGGGCGAAGTCTCCGCCCCCCGGGCGCTCCACCTTGATCACCCGTGCTCCGAGATCGGCGAGCTGACGGGTGGCGAAGGGAGCGGCCACCGCCTGCTCGATGCTCACGACGGTGATGCCCGACAGTGGCAGGCCGTCGGCGGACACTGTGTGTTCGGCCATGCGTTGCCCTCCGGAGATGTGGGTGACCCGAGCCGGAGTAACATCATGAGCACTCATGAGTCGCTGAGTGAAATAGCAATCCGTGATGCCACCATGCGGGCTGCGGATGGCGAGGAAAGGAAAGGCCACCGATGGACGTCAAGCAGCTGAAGGCGCTCATCACGGTCGCCGAGGTGGGCAGCGTGACCCGTGCTGCGGAGCTGTTGCACTTGGTGCAGCCCGCCGTGACCCGGCAGATCCGCACCCTGGAGGAGGAGCTCGGTGTCCCCCTCTTCCAGCGCACGAGACAGGGCATGCGGCCCACCGAGGCCGGCGAGATCATGGTCGACCGGGCGCGCCGGGCCCTGAACGAACTGGAGCGGGCCCGGGCCGAGGTGCAGCCCAGCCCCGGAGAGGTGACCGGCATCGTCACCCTCGGCCTGCTGGAGAGCACGCTCGACCTGCTCGCCGAACCGCTGGTCTCGGCTGTCGGCGAGGCCCATCCGGGGGTGGAGCTGCGTCTGATGACCGGCTACTCCGGTCATCTCCAGCAGTGGCTCGACGACGGCGACCTGGACCTGTCCTTGCTGTACAACCTGGACAGCACGCCGTCCCTCAACGCCCGGCCACTGGTGCGGGAGCGCCTGTGGGCGGTGGCCCCGGTGGCCGCCGGGCTGCGCGCCGACCATCCGGTCGCCTTCGCGGAGGTGGCGGCGCACCCTCTGGTGATGCCTGCCTCCGGCCACGCTCTGCGCACCCTGATCGACGCCGCGGCGGCCCGGTCCGGAGAGACGATGGACGTGACGGTGCAGACCAACTCCATGGGCGTGCAGAAGCAGCTCGTCCTGGCCGGACACGGCTGGACCATCCTGCCCGGCCTCGGCATCGCCGAGGACATCACGAACGGCACCCTCAGCGCCGCTCCCCTGTCCGAGCCCGACGTCTGGCGGTCGATCGTCCTGGGGACCCCGCGCTACGGACGCGTACCACCGGCCGTCGAGGTCGTCGCGCACGAGCTGGTCCACCACATCAATACGGCCGTGTCGCTGGGGCGGTGGCCGTCCGCCCAGTCGCACTCGTCGCACGCACCGGACACCGACGTGTGACGCCGGCACCGCCGCGCGCCGGCGGCCTTCCGCCGTGGCGCCGGCCGAAGATTCCCACGACCTCCCTCTGCAAGGATTCCTGTGATCTACCCCGATGATCGAACCGACGCTTTCGCCCATGCCGACGACGGGGTCGCGGTGGCGTACCAGCGCCGCGGCGCCGGGCGTCCGCTCGTCCTGCTGGCGGGCCAGGCGAACAACCATCACTGGTGGGACGGCGTACGCGAGGACTTCCACGACACGCACAGCACGATCACACTGGACTACCGAGGCACCGGGGCGAGCGACAAACCCCGCGAGGGCTACTCCACCCGGCGCTTCGCGGAGGACGTGGTGACCGTCCTCGACGCTCTCGGTGTCGAGCGGGCCGATGTGTACGGCACCTCCATGGGTGGCCGGGTCGCCCAGTGGATCGCGGCCCGCCACCCGGAGCGCGTTCGGCGCCTGGTCCTGGGATGCACCTCACCCGGCGGCCCCCGAGCCGTCGAACGCGACGCGTCGGTGCGACGGGCCCTGGCCCAGCCCGACCCGGACGCCGTACGCCGGACCCTGACCGACCTGATGTACAGCCCCGGCTGGCTCGCGGAGCACCCCGGCCCGTACGGCACCCTCGGCGACCCTCACATGCCCGCGCATGCCAGACGCGGCCATCTGATCGCCAGCAACGGGCACGACGCCTGGGACGCGCTCCCCTCCATCGGTGCGCCCACGCTGATCCTCCACGGCGACCAGGACCGACTCACCCCGCCCGAGAACGTACCGCTGCTCGCGGCCCGCATCCCCGACGCCCGGACTCGTCTCTTCCCCGGAGCCCGGCACGCCTACTTCGAGGAGTGCCGTGGCGCGGCCGGCGCCCTGACCCGCGAGTTCCTCCGCTGAGGAGCAGGGCCGGCGTACGGCAGAACTCACTGCCCCACCCGGCCCACCACGGTGGGGCAGCCGTCTTCAACCATGCGGACGCGTCATGCGGGCATCACGCAATTCTATTGTTCTTCCAGCTCCATCAGCACTCATGATGTGTGGCACCTGAGCCCCGAGCGGACGGAGTCGCCACGGATGAGCCAGCCCCAAGCAACCGCACCCCCCTCCTGGCAGGAGGACGTGTTCACCGCGCTGAAGAAACACGACATCCAGCAGATCGCCTACGTCCCGGACGCGGGCCACTTCCACGCCATCCGTGAGGCACAGCGGGATCCCGCCATTCACGACGTCGTGCTCACCACCGAGGAGGAGGGCGTCGCCGCCGTCAGCGGAGCGTGGCTGGGCGGGCAGCGCGCCGTCCTGCTGATGCAGAGCAGCGGCGTCGGCAACTGCGTCAACATGTTCTCGCTGCTACAGATGGGCCAGTTCCCCTTTCTCGCGCTGGTGACGATGCGCGGGGAGCACGCCGAGTTCAACCCGTGGCAGAGCCCCATGGGCCGCACCACCCAGCAGGCACTGGAGCTCATGGGCATCACCGTCCTGCGCACCGATGCCCCCGAAGACGTCGGGGAGACCGTCGAGGCCGCCCTGGAGTCGGCCTTCGGCGCCGGTGAACGCGTCGCCGTACTCCTCGGGCAGAAGCTGATCGGCCGCAAGAAGTGGGAGCGCAACTGATGGCCACCGCCACCGCATCGCCCACCGCGCCGGACGCCCGGCTCGACCGGCGGCGGTTCGTCGCCGACCTGGTCGCCCGCCTCCCCGAGGACGCCCTCGTCGTCACCGGCCTCGGCTCGCCGAGCTACGACGTCTTCGCGGCCGGCGACCGTCCGGGCACCTTCTACCTGTGGGGCGCGATGGGGGCCGCCGCGCCGCTCGCCCTGGGAGTCGCCCTCGCCCAGCCGGACCGTCCGGTCCTCGCCGTCACCGGAGACGGCGAACACCTCATGGGAATCGGCACACTGGCCACCATCGGCGCCCAACTGCCGCCCAACCTGACCGTGGTGGTCCTGGACAACGCCCACTTCGGCGAGACCGGCATGCAGCCCAGCCACACCGGGCTCGGCACCGACCTCGTCGCCGTCGCCCAGGGCTTCGGCATCCACGAAAGCCTGCGCATCACCGACCTCGCGCAAGTCGACGACCTCGCCACCCGCATCGGGGCGCGCTCGGCGACGACATACGCCCAGGTGCTCATCGCCACTGATGAGCCGCCACGTGCCCTGCCGCCGCGCGACGGCGTCGCCAACAAGAACTCCTTCCGCGCCGCCCTGGGCCTGAACACGTTCTGAGCCGCCCAGCGCGACGGGGCCGCCGAATCGAGTACCCCCTATGCAGCGCTACGACATGTTCATCGACGGAGAGAGCCACCCGCCCTCCACGGACAACTGGTTCCCCACCGACAACCCCTACCTGGGCGCACCCTGGGCCGAGATCGCCCGGGGCGGGCCGAGGGACGTCGACACCGCGGTGCGAGCCGCCCATCGCGCCCTGGGCACCGGCCCGTGGGCCGAACTGACGGCCAGCGCGCGGGGCGCCCTGCTCCACCGCCTCGGCGACACGGTCGCCGCCCATGCCCGGCCCCTGGCCGAGACCGAGGTCCGGGACAACGGCAAGCTGTTCACCGAGATGCACGGGCAGGTGAGCTACCTGGCCCAGTGGTTCCACTACTACGGTGGCCTCGCCGACAAGATCGAGGGGACCGTCCCCCCGATGGACAAGAAGGGCTACTTCGCCTACACGCGGAAGGAGCCCGTCGGCGTCGTCGCCGTCATCACCCCCTGGAACTCCCCGCTCCTGCTGCTGGCCTGGAAGATCGCGCCCGCGCTGGCCGCCGGGTGCACGGTCGTGGTCAAGCCGTCGGAGTTCACCTCCGCCTCCACCCTGGAACTCGCCCGTCTCTTCCACGAGGCCGGCCTGCCGCCCGGTGTGTTCAACGTCGTCACCGGCTTCGGCCAGGACGTCGGCGCCGCCCTCGTGGAACACCCGCTGGTCCGCAAGGTCAGCTTCACCGGCTCGGACACCACCGGCCGCCGCATCAACCAGGCCGCCGCCCGCGACTTCAAGCACGTCAGCCTCGAACTCGGCGGCAAGTCGCCCAACGTCGTCTTCGCCGACGCCGACCTGGAGGCCGCCGTCAACGGCGCCGTGTCCGGCATCTTCGCCGCGACCGGACAGACCTGCATCGCCGGCTCCCGGCTCCTGGTGCAGGACAGCGTGCACGACGAGGTCGTCGACCGGCTCCTGGAGCTGGCGGGCACCGCCCGCATGGGCGACCCGATGGACGAGGACACCCAGGTCGGGCCGATCACCACACCGGCCCAGTACGCCAAGGTGCTGGATTACATCCGCATCGCCCGCGAGGAAGGCGCCGAACTCGCCCTGGGAGGCAAGGCCGCCACCCGGCCCGAGTGCGGCGACGGCTGGTTCGTGGAACCGACCGTCTTCACCGGCGTGAGCAACAGCATGCGCATCGCCCAGGAGGAGGTCTTCGGCCCCGTCCTCGCGGTCATCCCCTTCCGTGACGAGGAGGAGGCCATCGCCCTCGCCAACGACAGCCGTTACGGCCTGGGCGCGGGCGTGTGGACCCGCGACATCGGCCGCGCCTTCCGCATGGCCGAACGCGTCCACTCCGGCACCCTCTGGGTCAACACCTACCGCGCGGTGAGCTACCTGGCACCCTTCGGCGGCGTCAAGGACTCCGGTATCGGCCGGGAGAACGGCATCGGCGCCATCACCTCCTACCTGGAGGACAAGAGCGTCTGGATCAACACCGGCGCCCCCACCGGCGATCCCTTCGTCCTGCGCTGAAGCGCCGTCCCGAGCCGACAGGCCACCGAGCCGCACCACCCCGAGCGACACGAGCAACGGAGCTTTCCATGTCGCAGAGCCGCACTTCCACACCCTCCACACCCGACCGCACACACGTCACCACGAACGTCATACGCGGCTGTCTGGGCAACCTGGTCGAGTGGTATGACTGGTTCGCCTACGCCACCTTCAGCATCTACTTCGCCTCCGTCTTCTTCCCCAAAGGCAATCAGACCGCCCAACTGCTCTCCACGGCCGTCGTCTTCGCCGTGGGGTTCTTCATGCGCCCGCTCGGCGGCTGGCTACTCGGCGTCTACGCCGACCGGTACGGCCGCCGGCGTGCACTGACCCTCTCGGTCACGCTGATGAGCGCCGGATCGCTGACCATCGCCCTCGCACCCGGCCACGACACCATAGGCATGGGGGCTCCGGCCCTGCTGGTCCTGGCCCGGCTGGTCCAGGGCCTGTCCGTCGGCGGCGAGTTCGGCTCCAGTGCCTCATACCTCTGCGAGGTCGCGCCCCCGGGACGGCGTGGCTTCTACTCCAGCTTCCAGTACGTCTCCATCGTGCTGGGCCAGCTCATCGCCCTGCTCGTGGCGATCGGTCTACAGAATCTGCTGACCGAGGCCCAGCTGCACAGCTGGGGCTGGCGCATCCCCTTCGTGATCGGCGCCGCTGCCGGTCTGGTGGTGATGTACCTGCGCCGCACCATGGAGGAGTCCGAACACTTTCGGCGGGAGCAGGCACGCACCGCCGCGCAGGATCCCGCGTCCCGCGAACGCAAGGGCCTGATCTCCCTGTTCGCCGAGTATCCGCGCCAGCTCATCGCGGTCTTCGGCCTCGCCATCGGCGGCACGGTCGCCTTCTACACCTACACCACGTATCTACAGAAGTACCTGGTGACCACCGCCGGGATCCCCAAGTCCACGGTCACCGTGATCGGCTTCGCCGCCCTGTTCGTGTACATGCTGCTGCAACCGGCCGTCGGCGCTGTGTCCGACCGCATCGGCCGCCGCCCGGTCATGTTCGCCTTCTCCGGCGGCTGCATGCTGCTGACCGTGCCCCTGATGACACTCCTCGGCCGCACCGGCAACCCCTGGCTCGCCTTCCTCCTCATGACCGTCGCCCTGACGTTCGTCAGCGGCTACTCCGCCCTGGCCGCCGTCATCAAGGCCGAGATGTTCCCCACCAAGGTCCGGGCCCTGGGTGTGGGCCTCCCCCACGCGCTGGTCACCGCCACCTTCGGCGGCCTCACCGAGCCGATCGCACTGGCGCTGAAGGACACCGGCCAGGAATCCCTCTTCTTCTGGTACGTCACCGGATGCGTCGGCCTGACCTTCCTGGCCACCCTCGTCGTCAAGGAACCGTCCCGGGCCTCCCACCTGGACGCCACGCAGGCGTCCCCGGCCGCACCGCAACCGCCGAAGACCGCCCCACTCACCTGAACCACGAGGTCACACCACCATGCAGCCCGCCACCACGCCCCTCAGCTCCTACGTCGAAACGTGGCACCCCGAGGCGGTCACCGCTCACGACCCCATGGACCCGGGCCCCACCGCCGCCATCTCCGCCCTCCTGGACCTGCCCGAACCCGCCGCGCAGGCCGGTGACCCGCTCCCTCCACTGTGGCAGTGGTTCCACTTCCTGCACTGGCCCGCCCAACACGAACTGGGCCCCGACGGCCACCTGCGTGACGCCCGCTTCCTGCCACCCATTCCCGACCGGCAGCGCATGTTCGCGGGCGGACGCTGCGAGATCACCGAGCCGCTGCGCCTGGGGGAACCGGCCGAGCGGGTCAGCAGCCTGGGCGCGGTGACACCGAAGCACGGCCGCAGCGGAGAGCTGCTGTTCGTGACCGAGCGCCAGGAGTTCCGCCAGGCGGGCCAGGTGTGCATGGTCGAGGAGCAGGACATCGTCTACCGCTCCGGCCGCAGCGCCGGCGGACAGCATCCGGCCACCATCGACGACCGCCCCGCCCCCGATCCCGAGGGCCCGTGGCACCTGGGCATCCGGCCCGACCCGACCCTCCTGTTCCGCCTCAGCGCCCTCACCGCAAACGCCCACCGCATCCACTACGACGCCCCCTACTGCCACGACACCGAGGGCTACCCCGGCCTCGTCGTCCACGGCCCGCTGCTCGCCCTGCTCATGCTGGACGTGGCGCGCCGCAACGCTCCCGAGCGCCGGGTGCGCTCACTCTCGTTCCGACTTCGCCGACCGGTGTTCGCGGGCGAACACCTCCTCGCCGAGGGCGTACCCTCCGGCACCGGCGCCCAACTGCGTACCGCCACCCACCGCGACGCACAGCACGCGACCGCGGAGGTGACCTTCGCATGACCCCGCGCATCAATGACCTTCGGGAGGCAGGAGGGCCCGTCGCGGCCGCCCGGGCCCTGCTCTTCGTGCCGGGCCACCGCCCGGACCGCTTCGACAAGGCCGCCCGCTCCGGCGCCGACCTCGTCATCGTCGACCTGGAGGACGCGGTCGCCGCCGACGACAAGGAGCAGGCCCGGCAGGCCGCCGCCGACTGGCCCGGCCTCGGCGACCGCACCGTCGTACGCGTCAACGCGCCCGGCACCCCGTGGTTCGAGGCGGACCTGCGGACAGCCGCCGACCACGGCTGCCCGGTGATGGTCCCGAAGGCCGAGGAGCCCGCCGCCCTGACCGACATCGTTGTCCGTACCGCCGGCCGCTGCCCGCTGATCCCGCTCATCGAGACGGCCCTCGGCGTCGAACGGGCCTACGACCTGTGCTCCGTGCCTGGCGTCGTACGTGCCGCCTTCGGCAACGTGGACCTGGCCGCAGGGCTCGGCACAGCCCACGACGACACCCTTGCCCTGGCCCACGCCCGCTCCCGCCTGGTCCTCGCCTCGGCGGCAGCGGGCATCCGCCCGCCAGTGGACGGTGTCACCACCGCCGTACGGGACCCACAGGCGCTCGTCGCCGACACCGCCCATGCCCGCCGACTGGGCTACGCGGGCAAGCTCTGCATCCACCCGGCGCAGATAGGCCCCGTCACCGACGGTTTCGCCCCCTCCGAGAGCGAACTCCGCTGGGCCCGAGCCGTCCTGGGCGCCGGAGAAGCCGTCACAACGGTGGACGGCCACATGGTCGACAAGCCGGTACTGGAGCGGGCCCGAAACATTCTGGCGCGCGCCGCCAAGCCGCACACCGCTCCATAGACGCGCCCGTCCGGACCCGATCCGCACCGGGGACCCGGATGGCACGTGCGGTGTGGGAAACCGGAAAGGGGCGGTGAGGGCGCCGCCCGCCCCCGACGTGCCTAGTTCGTCTCCTGCCGGTCAGCCGAGGCGTGGCGCAGGAACTCCTGCACCAGCGGCTCGTGCGCGTCGGCCCGGGAGACGAGGGACAGTTCGATGATGTCGGCAGAGTCGGTGAGGGGCCGGTAGACGATGGTCCTTGGATCGAGCGGACGGCCACATTCGGTACGAGGGTGACACCGAGGCCGCAGGCCACCATCGCAAGCTGGGACAGGATCGAGTTGGCGATGTGGCGCGCCTCAGGGGTGAACCCGGCGCGGCGGCAGGTCGCCATGAGCTGGTCGTGGTAGTCGGGGGACGCCTCACGGCGAAGCCACGCCCAGGGCTCGTCCGCGAACCGCGCGAGGTCGACCGGGTCCGGGGTGTCCCCGGCCAGCGCATGCCCGCTGGGTAGCGCGATCACGAACTGGTCGTGGCGCCAGGGCCGCACGCGCAGCCCACGCACCGGCGCGCTGGGCCGGATGACGGCAAGGTCGATCTCGTGCCGGGCGGCCGCACGGACGTGTCGTCGTGGGGCGGCATCGTCAGCGTCGGCGCCTCGGTGCGCGGCATCCGCGGTGTCGTCACGGACGGCGCCTGCCGGGACGTTGCGCAGGCGCGCGAACTCGGCTTCCCGGTGTTCGCCCGCGCCCAGGTGCCGGTGACCGCGCGCGGCCGCCTGCGGCAGAAGTCGTCCGGTGAGCCCATCCGGCTCGGAGAGGTGACCGTGCGGCAGGGAGATGTGCTGCTCGCGGACGAGGGGGGTGTCGTGATCGCGCCCCGCGAGCGGGCTACCGAGGCACTGGAGGCCGCCCAGCGGCTCGCCGACCTGGAGGCGGCCATCGAGGCCGAGGTGCGGACCGGAGTGCCGCTGCCACAGGCGATGCGAGACGCCCGCCTGGCAGGAACGGAGGCGAAGTGATGAGTGCCTCGTCATGCGCCTGCGCGCGCTGCCCACCGCCGCGATCTCCGACGCCCTCGACCGAACCGGGATCGAGGGCGCGTTGCACGGCCTCTCCCCCCCTGTCCAACGACTTCCGCGCGGTGGGCCCGGCCTTTACCGTCCGCTACGCGCCCGTCGACGAGTCCAGCGATGGCACGGTCGGCGACTTCCTCGACGACGTCCCGCCCGGATCGGTCATCGTCATCGACAACGACGGCCGCACCGATGTCACGGTCTGGGGCGGCATCATGAGCGAGGTCGCCGCCCACCGCGGCATCGCCGGAACGGTGATCAACGGCGTCTGCCTCGACGTATCGGCCTCTCTGGCGCGAAACTACCCGCTGTTCAGCCGCGGCCGGTTCATGCGCACCGGCAAGGACCGAGTGCGGCTGGTCACCGAGACCGCTGAACGCATCGAGCGCGTCGAGGTAGCGATTCCGCGCCCTCCGCCCCATCGTGATGGCATGTGGCGCCTCGCGGAGGCTGTCGCCTCGCTCACTGCACCAGACGCCCGTCATAGAGGCAAAGTCTGATGCAGACTTTCATCGATATATCGAGAGCGTCTTACTGGGTAGTCGGTCCTACATCCCCCAGGTCAGCCCGTCCAGCAGCGGCAGCAACCGGGTGATGTCGTGGCGGTTGCCGCCGGTGAGCGTGGAAGAGCCGCGGCGCGGGGCTGCGAGTGAAGGCACATCACATGGCCTGAATCTGAAGAGCGCTTCAGGACTTCAGGCTGGGTTCAGGTTCGGTTCGGCACTGTGGTGAATGTCGGAAGGGCGCGAGAGGGCCCGCCGACGGAAGCGAAACCGCGACACGAACCGGAGGAACGTCCTCATGAAGGCCACCGCCAAGCGCACCCTCACCCCCCGCGCCGTCGTTCTCGGCACGGCCGCCGCCATCGCCCTGATCGGCGGCACGGGCGCCGCGAACGCCTTCGCGGACGACGACGGCCCGGCGCCGCGCTCCTCGGTCCAGCTCACCCAGAACGAGCGCCACCTGGACGACACCGCCCAGGACCGCACCGAGGTCAAGGCCGACAAGGTCAGCTATGACCAGGCCACCGCCGCCGCGCTGAAGGCCGTCCCCGGCACCGCGACCTCCGCCGAACTCGACACCAACGACCGCAACGGCTCCCTCATCTGGGAGGTCGACGTCTTCGGCAAGGACCACAAGAACCACGACGTGACCATCGACGCGGGCAACGGCAAGGTCCTGAACAAGCACACCGACCGCGACGACGACGCCGCCCAGGACGCCCGCGAGACCCAGGCCCTGATCAAAGGCGACAAGACCGGCTACGGCAACGCCACCGACCAGGCCCTGAAGGCCGTACCCGGCACCGTGACCTCCTTCGGCCTGGACGACAACGACCGCACCGGGGCCACCGTCTACGAGGTCGACGTCCTCGGCAAGGACCACAAGAACCACGACATCACCGTCGACGCCGCCAACGGCAAGGTCCTGGGCCAGCACATCGACCACGACGACAACGACAACCAGGACGACGGCGACGACGACTGATCAGGCGACCGGGCCGCCTGCCCGAAGCCTCCCCCAGAGCCCGAAGGGGCCGCACTCGCCACTGTCCGGCGGGCGCGGCCCCTTCGTCCGTTCCGGGGGGCCGGGCCCCGTGGGGGTCGGGCGGACGCTGAGTGAGCGGTCAGGAGGGCGACCTGATCGTCCCCATCGACAAGCGCAAGGGCCAGGCGCCCAGCGTTGCCGGCATCTACCGCGCACTCGGCCGCACTCCTGGCCGTAGGACCGCCGATCTTCCCCGCCAGGCCGAACGTCACTGGTCGCCGGAGCGGAGCGGTGTTGTCATGGGTAGGGAGGACGGCGTGGACGAGCCGGCAGGGCCGCGGAGGCCGACGCACCGCGCGTGGGCCCGCCCGGGCGGTCCGACCGCGGCCGCCCTGTCGCACAGCGGAGGAGGCCGATGCCATGCTGCGCCGCCGCACGGTCGGTGACGTGATGACCGAGGAGGTCGTCACCTTCCGCCCCAGCACACCGTTCCAGGAAGTCGCCGCCATGCTGGACGCGAACGACATCGCCGCGGCCCCGGTCGTCGACGACAACGACACCCTCCTCGGCATGGTGTCCGCGTCCGACGTACTGCGGCACGAGACCGGCATGCCCGATCCGCAGGGGCAGGACGGGGACGACGAGCGCGCCTGGGGCAAGGCCCGTGCCCGGACCGCAGGCGCGCTCATGAGCAGCCCCGTCTTCACCGCCCGCGCCGACTGGACCATCCCCCGGGCCGCGCGCGAACTCCGCAGGCGGCACGTCAAGCAACTGCCGGTGGTCGGCGACGACAGGCTCCTTGGCATCGTCAGCCGCAGCGACCTGCTCGACGCCTTCATCCGCTCCGACGTCGAGATCCGCGACGAGGTCGAGCAGGACGTCCTGGGACGCATCCTCGGCCTGAACCAGGGCACCGTCGCGGTCGAGGTCCGTGACGGGGACGTCACCCTTCGGGGCCACGTCCCGGAACCGCGTCTCATCCCGGTGGTCGTGGGCCTCTGCCAGGGCGTCGACGGCGTCGTCACCGTGGACGCCCACCTCACCGCCCCGGGCTAAGTGGTCCGCCCCGGGAGTCCGGCCACAGCCGCGGCAGGCCGGCCACCAGGTGCAACCAGGCTTCCCACCGGCGCCGAGAACGGCGCCGTCCGTGGAGTGGTGGAAGCAGTGGACCGCCGACATCCACGTTCGGCGGGTCCTGGCCGCCGTCATGCGGGGGCCGCGGCCGTGCTGCTGATGGTGCACGAGGCGTGGAACCTGCCACAGGACGCATCCGTACACCCATTCGGCAGTCTCGATATGCGGCCGGAATTGCAAGATCTTACGTTTGAGACCCGCCCCCAGGGGCCCGCAAGGGAAGGCTCTTCGATGGACGGTCACATCGTACAGGTGAAGATCCACCCTGCCATTGGTGTCGCCCGGGTGGGAAACAGCATCGACACGCCCTTCATCGGCCCGGAATCACCGGACCAGAAACCCATGAACCTTGGCTCCTACAAGGACAGTTCCGGAGCGATCCGGAGGCAGGCTGCGCGTTTCCGGGTGTACGGCTACAACGCCGCAGGGGAGGTCGTACGGGAGCTGAAGCCGGGGGACGCGGGTGTTTCCGAGATCCAGTGGACGGTGCACCTGGCCAACAAAAAGGCCGCCTGGTACCAGTTCCATCTGCCGCTCGATATCCCCGAGGGCGAGATGCTCGCGGCTGGGCAATACGCTCGGCGAAACGCCGACGTCGTGGGCGCCGACCGGAAGAAGCTGGTCAACGACCCCGGAAGCCGGACCGTTCGCGGCTCGATGACCGAGACGAAGAAGTTCGATTCCGGCAAGGTCATGGGCAATGCGGTGTACCTCGGGGAGATCTCGACCCGTTCCGACGGGCGCCTGGTGGTGCTCGGTGGCAGGGGAAGCTCCGCCTCCTACAAGAACAAACCGATCACCGGAGTCGCCAACAACGACACCTGGTACGACGACGTGTCCGACGGCCCTGTCACGGCGAAGGTCCGTATCGACGGCAGGGAACTCATTGCCACCCCCGCCTGGGTCGTGGTGGGCCCTCCGGACTACGCCCCCGGTGTGAAGTCCATCCGCACCCTCTACGACCTGCTCTTCGATGTCTTCGTCGAGGCCGGTTCACTGGCCCGCCCGCAGATGATTTCGTTCGCCGATCACATCGAGCCGATTCTGCGGCGATTCTGCGATCTACAGTGGGTCAACCGGGGTTTCGCGACGCAATTCGGCTGGAACGGCCCCAACTTCTTCCTCGCCCCGGCGATGCGGAAACGACTCGCCGATCCGTCCGAGCGCAACCGGGAACTGCGTCGCCAGACGTACGTGGCCCTGCGCGATTACTGCCGCGACGGGATGTCCCCTCTGCCGTGGCCATGGCTCTACGGCGACGCCATGGCCAGCAGACCCAAATCCGTGCGTCAGCACATCACGCTGTCCCCGTTCCAGGACTGGATGCTTCAGCGCTGGGCCGACGGCGCGTTCCAAGCCGCCCCGCTGCGAGAGTCCCGCCCCACCGTGGATGACGCGCCCATCGCGGAGCAGCCGGGGCTGCTGGACCGGGCGGCCCTGGAGAACTGTGCCGCCGAGGCGTTCCACCCGGGGTGCGAGGTCACCTGGCCGATCAGGCACCCGACCATGTTCGCCGAACCCTTCCGCATCCTGCATCGCAACTCGGGTGCTTCGGAGCCCGACTTCGGGCCGATGCTCACGCCGCAGGAGGCGGCCGTCAAGGACGGCCCACTGTACGCGCAAGGGCCTGGAGATCTCACGCGCTGGATGGCCGCCCCATGGCAGGCCGACACCGCCAGCTGCCGCTCCGGCTACGAGGCGCTGGTGCCGGACCTCGGGCCCCGCTACAGCCCGTACCTGCCGACCTTCTGGCCTGCCCACGTGCCCAACCACGTACTCAAGGCGGAGGACTTCGAGAGGGTGAACACGCCACCGGCCGGCGGCGACGACAGCGCCCGGGAGGAGGCGTTCGAACGGCGGGCGACCTGGCTGCGCGGCCTCAACGGCAATACGAACCAGCAGCGCACCCAGATGATCGCGGACTGGCCGAAGCTCGGGATCGTCGAGGTGCGCGACTACACCGTCGGCGACGGGAAGTTCCCCAACCGCATCCACGTGGAGTCACGCCCCGCAGCACCGCTCGACCAGGCGATGGACACGGCAAACCTCGTCAACTTGCAGGTGCTCGAGGCGGGTGTGCCCGTGCTGGCCGCCGCAGCCGGCACCTGGCCCGCGGACGGGCCCGCCCCCGAAACCGTCGAGGCCGAGTACGTGGCGCGGGCGGTCAGCGAGGCAGTGGAGGCGACCGGCTACCGCGAGGAGGAGATCGCCGCCGGATACCTCGAGAGACTCGACCCCTTCCACGAGGCGCTGTGAGCCCCGCGCCCGCGCCCGCCCCCGGCGGGGAAACCTACGACGTCGTGGTGGCGGGCGGCGGCCCGGCCGGCTGCGCCGCCGCGCTCACGCTCGCCCGGGCCGGCCGTACGGTTCTGCTGGCGGACGCCGGCACCGGGCCGCCGAAGGTCGGCGAGACGCTCGTGCCCGCCGGGCGGGTCCTGCTCGGCGACCTCGGCGTCGCCGACCGCGTTCTCAGGTCCGGGCATCTGCCCTGCTACGGCAATCTGTCGGCGTGGGGCTCGGCCGACCTGCACGCCGTGGACTTCATCAACGATCCGCACGGCCATGGCTGGCACCTCGACCGGCTGCTGTTCGACCGACGACTGCGCGACGCCTCCCGCGCGGCCGGGGCCGAGGTCGCCGAGGGCACGGCCGTACGCGGAGCGGCGCGGCAGCCGGACCGCGGTTGGACTCTGGCCCTGCGCGGCGGCACGGGCCCTGCCGACACCGGGGCCGGTGGCGAGCGTACGGTGCGCTGCCGCTGGGTGATCGACGCCACCGGCCGCGCCGCCGCGATCGCCGTCCGGTGCGGGGCCCGGCGGCGGGTCCGGGACCGGCTCACAGCCCTCCACGCGCCCCTGGAGGCGGACCCGCGGGACACCGATCGCTGTTCGCTCATCGAGTCCGACGAGGACGGCTGGTGGTACACCGCCCCGCAGCCCTCCGGCGGGCGCCTGGTCGCCTACTTCACCGACACCGACCTGCCTGCCGCCCCGTACACCGCACGCCACTTCCGCCGACGGATGCTGGCCACCCGGCACGTGTCCCGGTGGGCCCGCCGGCACGGGCCCACGCCATCCGCCGCGCCCCGCCGGGCCGCCGCACACACAGCGCACCTGAACCGGGTGTACGGAGACGGCTGGACCGCCGCCGGAGACGCGGCGGTCGCCTTCGACCCGCTCTCCTCCCAGGGCGTCCTCACTGCTCTCTACACCGGGATGAACGCGGGCCGGGCCGTCGACGCCCGCCTGAGTCGCGTGAATGACGGCGAGGACTCGGCCCTCGCCGCCTACGCGCACCAGGTAGCGGCCGCCCGGACCGCGTATCTGCGCGGCCACCGTCTCATTCACGCCCAGGAGGCCCGCTGGATCCACCGCTCTTTCTGGGCGCGGCGCCTGGCCGACCTCCCCGACTCCTCCTTCTGACCACAGGAAAGGCGCAGCACGTCATGAGCACGGAAATGGAACACGGAGCCGGCCCCGACAGCGGAGCCCTGCATGGTCTCCACCGGTTTCTGCTGATCGGCAAGAGACGGATCTTCTCCTACCACTTGGCGCTCTACAACGTGGAGGCGCATGCCTTCCAGGCAATCGTGACCCTCAGCCTCGCGGACGCCGTGCGCGACGCGTATCTCGCGGATCTGGAGAAGAACAAGGACAAGAGGGTCTTCTACAGCCTCTTCTCCCCCGACCACTTCCCGCTCGCGGACCTCAAGCAGGGCAAGACCTTCAAGGTCCAGCTGGAACGGGTCATCGTCAAACCCGACGGCTCAAGGGAATTCCAGAAGATGCTGAACGGGCAGCAGACCGACGCGGTCTGCCGGGCGGAGGACGTACGGTACTTCCGGAAGCTCGGAGGCCTGGAATACCCCACCTACCTCACCTACCTGTTGTTCGGCGAGGGCGACGAGGTACACATTGCGCACGAGCTCGCGAAGAAGCCGAACTGGGACGAAGTCATCACCCTCACTGAGCCGCGCAACATCGACCCCACGCTCCTGAGCAAGGTCCCGGACATCACCATCGAGTCGATCGAGGACCCCCACGGTGTCGTGACGGAGAGCCCCTTGAAGAAGGGGCAGAGGTACGACGCCAAGATCAACGGAGCCGGTGCGTCGATCAGTTTCAAGGCGGGTCGGCAGGGCTGGTGGAACCACACCAGCCTCAACAACTGAGTCGGCGACGAGCCCTCGCTCCGTGCCGGGCATTGCCGGAGGACGGCTCTCCCGCCGCAGCGTCACCGCGTCCGGCGGCCCTCTCCCTACAGGCCACGGCCGCGCAGGACGCGGCGCTCCAGGGGCGCGAAGACGACCAGATCGATGCCGATGCCCACCGTCAGGATGACAAGGATGGACGCGAGGACGAGCGGCATGTCCTGGTACGCGCGTGCGTTCTGCAAGACCTGCCCGAGGCCTTCACCCAGCTCCGGTGAGCTGGCAATGAGCTCGGCGCCATCAGCGACCGCCAGGCGAAGGCCCAGCCCTGCTTGAGTCCCGGGAGATACCCGGGGAGTGCAGCGGGAAGGAGGATGTACCGGATGCCCGCCAGACCGGTCGCGCCCAGGGTGCGACCCGCCCGGAGGAACAGTGGGGGCACCTGTTCGATGCCCGCGATCAGGCCGTTGGCGACCAGCACGCCAAGCTCACTCACCGATGCCATCACCTTTGCTCGCTTGGCACACTTTTTCTTCCAGCGAGACTTCCGCGGACTGTCTCGCTGCGGCGCCACAGAGCCGGATACGGCGCTTACACTCCGGGAGTGCCCGCCGCGCCTTGACGCAGACCCTCCACGACGACCAGGACAGCAAGGCGTCGCCCGCGCTCACGGTGCGACCGTCACGCATGGCGCGACCCTCGGGGCCGTAGCCGAGGCCGGAGACGGTCATCTCGCCCCGAGGCGTCCACAAGCCTTGCCCTGCCGTCGAACTGCTGGTCCGACCCGCGGGCCAGGCTGCTGGACGGTAATCAGTGGGAGGCCGTCGCCGAGGACGTCCTGCACGGGCTGAGTCTGGACGAGCCGGTCGAGGAGCACTTGGCCGGGCGGGTGCGGGCGCTGGGTGCGGCCTGGCAGTTGATGGCCGAGCGGCTTCAGGAGGCCGGGCAGGACGCGAAGCTCAGCTTCGAGATCCAGCCCAACGGGCGGCTGAGTCTGAACGTGGACCGCCTCGGGGCGCTGGGCGAGAAGGCGTCGCTGAAGTGGCTGCGCAAGACCACCGCGGCGATGCTTCCGAAGATCGACCTGCCGGACCTGTTGTTCGAGGTCGATGCCTGGACCGGGTTCCTGGACGCCTTCGTGCACCTCGGGGACGGCCGTACTCGCATGGAGGACATCAAGCCGTCCCTGGTGGCGCTGCTGGTGGCCTAGGCGTGCAACATCGGCTGCACCCCGGTCGTAGACCCGAACGAGGACACTCTCAAGAGGGACCGGCTGGTCCACGTCGACCAGTACTACCTGCGGGCGGACACCATCACCGCGGCGAACGCGAAGCTGATCGAGGCCCTGGCACGGGTGGCATCGGGCAGATGGTGGTGCCCGGCACCCCGCGCGACTCCCTGCACATCCTGGACCCCTGCTGAACCTGGACGCCGGGGTCAAGCCGGAGATGGTCGCCACCGACAACGCCTCCTACTCCGACATGGTCTTCGGCCTGTTCGGGATGCTCGGCTACTACTTCTCCCCCAGGTTCAAGGGCCTCGCGGACCAGCGGTTCTGACGCGCGGAGCTGCCCGGCATCGCCACCGACGGCTGCGGGCCGCCGGACAGGTCCGCGCGAGCACCTGCGGGCGCTGCCCGCCGACGAGCGCGAGCACGACGCCCTGGACGAAGACGTCGCCCGCGTGTCTCCGCTCCGCCATGTGGCTGTATCACTTTCGCGGGGAGTCGTTTCGAGGTGACTTGGGGAGTCGTTTCGCGGAGGCAGGCAAGATCAATGTCAGTGGCTTTTGATGTCACTGCCGCCTGTCAGTGCCGAGTGGGAGACTCCCGGCATGGTCGAACCGAACCCGAAAGCGAACCTTCTCCGGTACTTGCAAGAGGCGCGCGACGCCCTGGTGTGGAAGCTCGATGGGCTCTCGGAGTACGACATCCGACGTCCACTGACCCCCACGGGCACGAATTTGTTAGGGCTGGTCAAGCATGTTGCCGGCGTGGAGCTGGGGTACTTCGGCGACACGTTCGGGCGGCCGTTCTTCGACAAGGAGCCGCCGCCCTGGTGGTATACGGAGGACGCAGAACCCAACTCGGACATGTGGGCCACCGCAGACGAGTCGCGGGAATGGATCGTTGGGCTGTATCGCCAGGCGTGGGAGCACTCCAACAGTACGATCGCGACGCTGACGCTTGACGCGATCGGTCACGTCCCGTGGTGGCCGGAGGAACGTCGCGACGTGACGCTGCACAACATCCTGGTGCACGTGATCTCCGATACTCAGCGGCATGCTGGTCACGCCGACATCGTGCGAGAGCTCATCGACGGATCCGTCGGATATTTGCAAGGCAAGGACAACATGCCACCAGAGGATCAGGCGTGGTGGGAGGGCCACCGGAACCGACTGGAGCGCGTGGCGCGGGAAGTCAGCGGCTGATCTCGCCCCGCTGCCGACCCCGTTGGCTCCGGGGTCGGCCGTGCGGCGCCGTTCAGCCAGCTGCGGTCTGCTCGGCCAGGGCTTTGGTGTGGGCGAGGCGGTAGGACTCGGTGCCGGTCTGGATGATGGCGCCGTTGAAGGTCAGCCGGTCGACGATGGCCGCGCAGAGCCGGGGATCGGTGAACGTCTTCGTCCACCCATCTGGGGCTGGCACTTGTTCCCTCACAAGGGTTGTCGCTGCCACCTGGCCGTATCCCGTTCCTGGGGTCCTCGTTGGTTCTCGTGGCAGCATCGCGGTTTTCCAGGTGCTGCCTTGACCGTTCAGGTGCGAGGAAGGTGTGCCGGTGGCCGAGGCGAGACTCCAGGTCATCGCGGGCGGGGCCGTCCCGCAGGAGCTCCTGGCGACGGACCCGTGGCAGTTCCAGACCGCGTGCGTTGACGCGTTCGTTGCTTCGTGGCGGGCGCGCGGGTTCAGCCCGGTGACCATCGACAACGACGTCGGCCTGCTGGAGCGGACCCTCGCGGCCCTGGGCCGACCCGCGTGGGAGGTGACGCCGGAGGACATCGACCGGGTGGTTGGTGACCTGGCGGTGAAGGGCCGGGCGACGTCGACCCGGCGCGAGTACGTCCAGATCTTCAAGGGCTTCCACCGGTTCCTGCAGGCCCGCAAGGCGGCCGACATCGAGGCCGCGTTCGGCGTCCGGCTGGTCTGCCCGGTCGACGAGTTCAATGCCTCCCGGCATGTCGGCGACGATTCCCCGGCCCTGGTGCCGCCGCCGACGCCGGAACGGGTGGCGGAGTTCTTCGACTTCATGAAGCAGCGGATCGCGACCGCGAGGAAGTACGGACCCGCTGCGAGGGACTATGCGATGTTCCGGACGCTGTATCACGCCGGGCTCCGCTCGGAGGAGGCATCGCTGCTGGACGAGCCGGATGTGCACTTCAGCCGCGGCCCGTTCGGCAAGTTGCACGTCCGCTTCGGCAAAGGGGCTCACACCTCCGGACCGAGGCCGCGCTGGGTGCCCATGCTCGACGGCCTGGACCTGGTGCTGCGCTGGTTCCTGGAGGACGTGCGGCCCAAGTTCCCTGATTCTCCTGTGCTGTTCGCCGACGAGTCCGGCGGAGCCCTGCATCGCGGGACCATCCGCAACCGGCTTCGCTATCTCATGGAGCTTGAAGGGCGCCCGCCCGCAGAGAGGTTCAGCCCGCATGCCCTGCGGAGGGCCTGCGCGACCCACAACTACGAACGCGGCGTCGACCTGGTGGCGATCCAGCAGATGCTCGGTCACTGGACAGTCAGCTCGACCATGCGTTATGTCCGGCCCTCCGCGACGTTCATCGAGGACGCCTATCAGCGGGCCGTCGTCGGCACCCTGGCCGAGCTGACAGGGAAGGACACCACGGCGTGAAGATCCGATGGCGGCTGCGGATGGCCGCCGCCCAGCGTGAGGTGTGGACCGGCACCGAGTTGCGGCGACTGCTGGCCGAGAAGGCCGGCCTGGAGCTGTCCTCCGCCTCGGTGTCCGCGCTGTTCACCAAGGAGCCCTCGCAGATGAAGATGACGACGCTGGCCGCATTGTGCACCGCGCTGGAGTGCACCCCGAACGATCTGATCGAGGTCGACACCACCCCCGTCGAACGGCCGGTGGCTCCGCCCCGGCCCGTCGCGGAGCTTCCGCAGGTTGCCTCCGCCCGGGGCCGGTCAATGCCGCCGCTGTGAGGTGGCGATCACCGTGGGCAAGAGGCAACGCGACTGCGTCACCTGCGGCGGGCCGGTCGGCTATCGCGACCGCCGGCACTGCTGCCGATGCCGACGCCGGATGCAGGAGCAGGCCGCGAAGGCGGCATGTCCGTCCTGCGGCAAGGACCGAGTCCTCCAGGAGGACACCGGCCGGTGCATCAGCTGCTCGCGCGTCTGCGAACAGTGCGGCCATCCGGTCCGCGCGGCCGGCAACCGGCTCTGCCGGGACTGCCGCGGCAAGGCCGAGCGGCTCGCCGCCCAGCAGCCCTGCCCGCGCTGTGGCAAGCCAGGCTATCTGCGCGAGGACACCGGCTGGTGCGGGTCGTGCTCCCGTCCGGGCCCGCTGAAACAGCCACCCCGGATCTGCCGCGAGTGCGGCCAGCTGAGGCGGCATGCCGGACTGGGCCTGTGCTCGGCCTGCTGGCAACGGCACCCCGGCCGCCCCTTCATCCGCGGCGAACACCTCCGCGACCAACTCTCCGATCCGCCCGCCTGGCTCGAAGACTTCGTCGCGCATGTCGCGGCCCGCTTCTGCGTCTCCCGGGCCTGCGGCCTCGTCACCGACCTGGGCCGGCTCCTGAGCGACGAGCACTCCAACTCGCCTCAGGCCCTGCTGGAGCGAGCCCGCAGACCCGGACGCTCGATGGGCTCCTTCGCCCGCGCACTGGAGGACTTCTTCACCCTGAGCGGCCTGGCCCTGCCCACCGACCAGGCCGAACGTCTCGCCGCCGGGCGGCGCAAACGCCGCATCGACGCCGTCCCCGAACCGCTCCGGCCGGCCGTGGCCGCCTTCGACGCCTCCCGCATGCGGGCCCAGAACCGGGCCCGCCGGGCCGGCACCCGCCCCCGCAGCAACCACACCCTGGAAACCGCCCTGAGCATCCTGCGGGACCTGGCCCGCTTCCTGACCGAGCACCGCGGCAAGGACGACTGGGCCCTGATCGACGTGCACGACATCGAAGCCTTCCTGGCCACCTTGCCGAAGGCCAGCAAGCGCCGACTGGTGGTGCTGCGGCAGTTCTTCCGCTTCGCCCGCTCCCAGCACATCGTGCTCATCGACCCGACCCGCACCATGATCGTGAAGGAACGCAGCGGCTTCCGCGGCCGGACTCTCACCCTCGACCAGCAGCGCGAGCTCTTCCGCCGCTGGACCACAGACGAACACGTCCACCCGCACGAGGCCGTGATGGGCATGCTCGCCCTGCTGCACGGCGCCTCCAGTACGGAGGTCCGTCTGCTGCAGATCACCGACATCGACCCGGCGGCCCAGACGGTCCGGCTCGGCAAGCGACCCCACCCCGTCCCGCTGGACCCCGCCTCCTGGACCGTGCTGCAACGCTGCCTGGCCCACCGCGAAGCATGGCCGACGTCCAACCCGCACGTGATGGTCACCAAAGGAACGAAGGCCGGGCGGAGCCCGGCCTCAACTGCCTATCTCTCCCATGTCCTTGACGACTGCGGATACCCGCCCCGGACGATCCGCAGCACCCGCCTCCTCGACCTGGTGAACACCATGGACCCCAAGCTCGTCGCCGCAGCCTTCGGCATGGACCCGCAGGCCACTCTGATCTATCTCGCCGATCACGTCGACACCGGACGACTGCCCAGCTAATGAACACCAGATGGCCCTCTCCGTTGATCAACCGGTGCCAGACTCGACCACCATGAGCGACTGGTTCCTGCAGCAAGAACACGGCGTCCGATTCGAGTGGGGCCCCACCGGTGCCCAGCAGATAGCGCAGGACGCCGCCTGCCTGGTGGTGGTCGACGTGCTGTCGTTCACGACGTCGGTGACCGTCGCCGTCGAAGCAGGGACCCAGGTCTTTCCCTATGCCTGGCGCGACGAGACGGCGACCGCGTTTGCCCAGAACAAGATGGCGGCGCTGGCCGTGGGGCGGCGAGCCGCCACCTCGACCTCACCGTGGTCGCTGTCTCCGGCAGCACTCCGGCAAGCCCCGTTCACCCCCCGACTCGTGCTGCCCTCTCCCAACGGATCCGCCATCGCCGCGGCAGCAGGCGATTCGACAGTGGTGGCGGGCTGTCTGCGTAACGCCACCGCTGTCGGACGATGGCTGGCCCGGCACGACTACGGGACTGCAGGACGTCCCGTCGTGGTGATCGCTGCTGGTGAGCGGTGGCCGGACGGAAGCCTGCGACCCGCGCTGGAGGACTTGCTGGGTGCCGGGGCGATCATCGCCGAGCTGGAGTCGCGAGGCGTTGGCCCGCTGTCTCCCGAGGCAGCTACCGCACGGGCTTGCTTCGTGCAGACCGCCGATGTCGTCAGCGCCGTGGCCGCCTGTTCCTCGGGCAATGAACTGGCCCGGAGCGGGTTCGCCGACGACGTGGCCATCGCCACCGAGCTCAACGCCAGCGCGGTCGTACCCGTCCTCTCCGATGGAGCCTTCAACCACAGCGCCGACGGCACAGGGTCGCCGCCGAACCTGTGAAGTTTGGGCGGCACCTTGCACGAGTTCGCCGGAACATGTGCGCTTTGCTGAAACTCTCGTTCGAAGCGATCGCGACGCTGTTCTTCTCCTCACGCTCGGTCAGAACCTGAAACAGCAGCTCAGCGCCCCTGCGGTCAAGCTCCATATAGCCGAGTTCATCAATGCACAAAAGATCGACACGGCCGTAGCGGGCGATCGTCTTCGACAGATGCTTCTCGTCGGCGGCCTCGACCAGCTCGTTGACGAGCTTGGTAGCCAGCACGTAGCGGACGCGGAAGCCGTGCATCGCCGCCTCGGTGCCCAGCGCGATCAGCAGGTGGGACTTGCCGGTGCCGGAGTCGCCGATCAGGCAGAGCGGCTCTCCCTTCTTGACCCATTCGCAGGTCGCGAGGGTGTTGACGGTGGCCGGGTCGATGTTCGGGTTGGCGTCGAAGTCGAACGCCCGCAAGCTCTTGTCGCGGGGGAAGGAAGCGGCCTTGATCCGGCGTTCGGAACGGCGGCGGGCCCGGTCATCGCACTCGGCCAATAGCAGTTCGGCGAGGAAGGCCCGGTATGACATCTGATCACGGGCGGCGCCTTCGGCGAGGTCGGTGAACTGCTGGCGGATCGACGGCAGCCTGAGCATGCGGCATGCCTGGTCGATCGAGGCGGTGGCGGCTTCTTCGGTCAGTCCGCGTTTGCGTGTCATGATCCCTCTTTCTCGCCGGCCGTGCGGCCGTGCCGTTTCAGGAGCTGGTCGTAGTGGGCCACCGACGGCAGCGGCCGGTTATCGGGCGGGAGGTGGGACAGCTTCCAGTCGGACATGAAGGTGACCGTGCCGCCGGTCGCCTCCTGCGGCTGAATGGCAAGGTCCGGGGCGGGCCTCACGGGCTCGGTGAAGGTCTCGCCCTCGGCGGCCTTGCGGGCCTCCAGCGCGACCGCGTCCGCAGTCAGGGCACCCGCCCGGTGGGCAGCAGCGAGTCCGGCGACGACGTGTTCGTGTTCCATGTGGCGGCCCAGCAGCAGCACCTCGATCAGGGCTCTGGTGCCGGCCGCCTCGCCGTGGGCGGCGCGGGCCGCAGCCCACCAGGCTTCATGGACGGGGGTGAACTTCCCTGCGGCTTTGGCCTGTTCGAGAGCGGTCGCTCCGGGGAAGGCGCCCGGCTTGCGTAGGAGTGCTTCCAGGTAGTGGTCCAGGACCAGGCGGGACTCGCCCCGGCCGCTGAGCCGTTCGTGGTGGGCGACCACCGTGCGGCCGTCATAGACGACCAGGTCGTTGGCGTGCAGCAGCACCCGCAACTGGCGTCCGATGAAGCGGACCGGGACCGAGTAGGCGTTGCAGCGGACGGTGACCTGGCCGAATCGGTTGACCCGCGGAGTGAACCAGCGTCCGGTCTCGAACACCTCGCATGGCAGTGGCCGCAGCAGCGGCTGTTCCTGGGCGAAGTACTCGCCGATGGTGCGGGTCCTGGACCGCAGGCGTCGGCCTTCGTCGTCCAGGTCCCACTGGTCGACCAAGGCGTTCAGCTCGGTCAGCGAGGCGACCTCGGGGACGGGGACGAAGTGGTTGCGGCGGTAGTAGCCGATCTGCCCCTCGACGCCGCCCTTCTCGTGGGCGCCCTCGATGCCGGGACGGCAGTAGAAGGCATCGATGCGCCAGTGCGAGCGGAAGGCCGTCCAGCGGTCGTTCTCCACCCGGGCCCGGGACAAGCCCAGTACCCGTTCGACCGCGGCTCGCAGGTTGTCGTAACGGATCCGGCCGCGGGGAATGCCGCCCAGCACCCGGAACGCGTGCACGTGCCCCTCGAAGAACGCTTCCTGGCCGCAGGAGGCGAAGACCCGGTGCACCGCCTTGCCGGAGTAGGACAACCGCAGCGAGAACAGATAGGCCTTGGTCATCTTGCCCGCGAGCATCACGTGCACGTCGCCGAAGTCGACCTCCGCCTCCGCCCCCGGCAGATGCGTCTGGGGCACGAACATCGTATCCGGGCCCACCCCGGCCTGCCTGCGGATTTCCTTGCGGCGGTCCTTCACATAGACACGGACCATGGAGTACGAGATGTCATCGGCCTCATGGCCTTCGACCAGGCGGTCGTAGATCCGCTGAGCGGTGTGCCGCTGCTTGGGCGGAGCGTCCAGGTCGGCCCGCAGCATCCCGTCGATCAGCGGTTTGTACGGGTCAAGCCGGGACTCCTTGCGCCGCTGCTTCTTCCGCGGCTCGGGCCACTGGCCGTCCAGAGCCCGCCGGACCGTCCTCCAGGTCACGTTGTGCGTGCGCTGAAGCGCCCGCAACGACATGCCCATCCGGTGATCCCGGCGGATCGCCGCGTACAACTCGACCTTCGACTGCGAGTTACCCATGAGGCCCCCAGCGGAGAAGCACACCTCACGGTCCCACCGCAAGACCCCACGTGACGTCAAAACAAACTGACATCGCAAACTCGGTCAGATAGTGACTCCCACAGTCACAGCGAAACGGCTCCCGCAGTCACGTACATAGCCAGCCATGACAACCTCAACGTCCTGGGCCGCTACGCCTTCCGCCGCTCCCGGCTGGACGGGGCCCTGCGGCCCCTGCGCGACCCAGCCGCCGGGCTCGACGACGGCGAAGACGAGGCTGAGGAGTGACCTCGCGCCTGTCAGCCCGCCGTCGTGGCCGAGGAGGCGATCGAAGGGGCGTTTGCACTGGTCGGATCCGTCACAGCGGCCGCAGGCGTGACGGCTTACGGCGCGCCATCTCGTGCGCGACGAACAGCAGCCCTCTGCCGCAGTACAGGGTGCGTGCACGAGCCGTCGGGGCGGACGCGGTCGAGCCTGTACGGCAGTCTCCGGCCCGGGCACGGGGCGCGGCGTTCGGGCCTGTGGATAACGTCAGAACGAGGGGTCAGAGACGCCGTGCAGGCGCGGCAACTTCCGTTCGCCCGTCGGCTCGGCTACGCCGAACGCGCCAGCTCCACGCGGTGTGTCCCATGAGAGCCACGGCGACGACGCATGCTGCGACGCGAATTACGTTCCAGGTCATGGCGAAAACGGGACCCTGCGAGTCCGTCTCTGTACTCAATCGCTGAATGGCCTCGAAGAAGGCGATCAATGGAACAAGCAGGCGGAACAGAAGGCCACCAACTCCGGGCGCCCGCGCTACGTTCCCCACGAGCCCCACAGGCGCACCAAACACGAAAGCCGCTATTCCCCACACGCGAATTTGCCCCTCACTGGAGGCGCCAGATTCCATTCCGGCCGGAACGGAAGTGGCAGGTTCCATTCCGGCGGGAATGGTGGGGTTCATATCCTTAAAAGAGTAATACGTGACTACGCCGACAGCCAACCCCAAAAACGACAGCAACGCTGACTCGATTTTCGATCGACGGAAATAGCCCACCAGGAATGCATAACAAGCCCACGGCCAGCCACTAGAAAAAACAATACTCACGGCGGCGCAAACGGGATCATCCCATTCCCCAGCAACGGGACCCACCAGGCCAAGTAGCAAACCCGCCCCGAGAGACACAGCGACCGGCACAACACGAGCACCCGTAAAGCGCATGATTTCTCTTCCCCGTTCAGCGAGTAAGTCCGAGTGGGAGGTGAGGTGGCGCCACTTCGAGGCTGCGCGGGCGACCGTACAGCCCCTGAGGGGCACACCGATCCACCCAACTTACCGGGGAGTTACCCCTTGATGCAGGGATCAGAACCTCATCGACGCTGTAGTAGGTAGAGCAGGTGTATGCGAGACCCGCAGTGGGGTGGGCGTTAGAGACGTCGCCAGCCGCGGCGTGAACGCGTTTCGTGCTACCGGCGATCTTCACTGTGGACGAGCCTTCGTCTGGTGCAAGTAATTCGAGTAGCAGTACTTATTGAATACCCCGGTGCCGACTTCTGTTGTGTACCAGCCGTAACACCGGGTGCCGCCGCTGGACGGGTTGACCAGGGCGATTGCAAAGTCTTGGTGATCTTATAGGTGTGCACGTCATGGACGTGCGGCGGGCGCGTCCGCTCAGGTGAGGAGTTTCGCGAGCTGGGCCATCTCGGTGGGCGGGTCGATCACCGGCTGGACGAGGAGTTCGTCGATGCCGGCCTGTTCCAGGGCGGTGATGCGGGTGAGGAGGTCGTCGCGGGTGCCGACCAGGGCCAGGGTGTTCATCAACGAGGGCAGGACCAGGTCGCGGTCCTGCGGTGCAATGCGTCCGAGGTAGTTGGGGTAGAGCTTGGTGTGCCGGTCCGGTGCGGTGGAGGTGGTGCCGCGCCGGTCAAGGAGCCGCCGCACCGCCTCGCCTTCCTCAGGGCCGAGTTGCTCGGCGAAGGCGGGTGTGTCGGCGGCGAAGGCCAGGAGCGACATGACGAGGTGGCCTGTGGCGTCCCGGGCCGGGTCGCCGTGGGGGTCCTCGTCCTCGTCGAGGAGGTGGAGCGAGGTGACCACGTAGGAGTCGATCCGGGAGTCCGTGTGGGAGTCGGGGTCATGGGGTGTGGCCTGGGCGGCGTGGCGGCGGGCGTCGTGAAGCGCGTGCCAGGCGGTGGGGTCCAGCAGGCCGACGGAGATGAGGCCGGTGCCGCGGCGGCCGGCGACGGCGGCGGCCTTCGGTCCGAGCAGCGCGGCCACGACGAACTCGATCGGGTCGGCGGTGTTCACGTGCGCCCCGGTGTGCAGGAACCGGATGTCGCTGACCCGGTCACCTTCGCGATACTCCGTCGAACGTCCGGCGCACAGGTCCTGCAGTGCGGCGGTGAAGTTCTCCAGCCCGGCCGCCGTGGTCGGCCGCATGCCCAGGGTGCGCCGGGCGGTGTTCCCGGTGCCGACCCCGCAGATGATCCGGCCCGGTGCCAAGGCGTTGAGGCTGGCGAGCCCGCTCACGGCGGCCGGGGCCGAGCGCAGCGCCGGTGAGGTCACGCCGATGCCGAGCCTGATGCGGCTGGTGGCCTTCGCGCACAGGCTCAAGGCGACGAAGGGGTCACCGTGGACCATCGGGGTGTCGTAGACCCAGAAGCTGTGCAAGCCCAACTCCTCGGCCCGCACGGCGAGGTCCTCCACACCGGGGTGCGCGGCGACAATGACGCCCGTACGCATCAAGACCTCCAAGGTGTGCGAATGGAATCGAACGTGCTCAACATGGCAGTTCCCGGCGCAGGGCCGTTGCGGAGTCGCGTGATCTCGTACCGTCGCAGGCCGGATGGCCGTGCCTGATGCAACGAAGCACTGTTGATGCAGATGACCTTCCCAAGTCGTCTGCCTGCAACGGAGCTTCGATGTGCGGTCAGTCTGCCACGCCGTGTCTCGTCAAGACCCTGCCGCCGCACCGGGTGGCGGGCATGTCGCTGACGGAACGGCTGGTCAGGTTGGGCGGACCCGCGTCGTAGGCGGGGAGTACGTCATGCGTTCGTGAGTGTGGTGCTGATCGCGGCGTCCGCGGTGGTGACCGGCGCCCGCTCGTACACGGCAATCGGGCATTGGGCCGCTGCGGCCCCGCAGACCACCCTGGCCCGCCTGGGTACACGGGTCGTCGGCGCCTTCGCGGTGCGTATCGCGCCCAGTGCCGCGACCATCCGCCGGGTGCTGGAGCGGGTCTGCCCAGGTGGGCCGGCCGACTTGGCCGGTGGCGATCCGGCCGGGGCCACCACACTCGCGGTGGACGGCAAGAGTGCCCGCGGCTCTCGCAACGGCCACGTCCCGTCCGCACATCTGCCGGCCGCGATGACCAGCGACGGGCAGACGATCAGTCAGCCACGGGGGCCGGACAAGACCAACGAGATCACGGGCTTCGCCCGGCTGCTCGCCCCTTCGACCTGACCGGGATCGTCGTCACCGCCGACGCGCTGCACACCCAGCGCGAGCACGTCCGCTTCCTCACCCAGGACAAGCCGGCGCACTACCTGCTGGTGGTCAACAACAACCAGCCGTCCCTGCTCACGGTGCTGCGCTCGCTGCCCTGGAGCCGGGCCAACGCCCGCCATGCGGCCCGCAGCCGCGGGCATGGACGGCCCGAATTGCGGGGCGCCAAGGCACTGACCGTTGACGGGCTGGGGCTGGACTTTCCCGGCGCGGTCCAGTCCGCCCGGATCATGCGCTTCCGCGCGAACGCCGCAACCGGCCGACTCACCCGCAAGACGATCTACGCGATTACCGACTTGCCCTCGACGCAGGCGTCGCCGCAGCAGCTCGGCGAAAACCTCCTCGGCATCAGCTGACCAGCACAGCGTCAGATCACGCGACTTTGCAACTGCCCTGCCCGCACGATGCCTTGGCACTGGCCAAGGGAATGCGGCTGAGCAAGGACACTCCGCCGTCCTGGCGGACGTGGCTGCTGCTGGACGCGGCCCGAGCGCACACGGACACAGGCGATGCCGCCGGAGCAGTGAAGGCGCTGGAATCCCTGCGCCGAGTGGCACCGACGTGGATGCAGCATCACACGTTGGCCGTAGCCATCGTGCGCGACCTGTGGGCCCCCAACCGCCCGTCGGGACTGCGGCCGTTGGCGGAGTTCCTGGGGGGTCCTGCTGCTCACCGTAGCCCGCCCCACCGGGCACCCCGGCTACGGCGCGACCCTGCCGCGTGAACCGGGGAGCGCGGCCACCGCCCGGCGTCTGGTGCACGTCGCCTCCGGATCACGGTCACCCGGCCCGAGGCGGTGTGGGTGCGTATCGGTGTCGTGGACAAGTCGAAGAAATTCCCGATGCCCCGGGCGAGCGCGGAGGACGAGGGCGGGCGCGGCCTGGCGCTCGTGGAGGCGGGACGCCGACTGGCGGGGCATCGTCGCGGATGTACGCGGTGGAGCCACGTGGGTGCTGCGGCCGGACATGGGCGTGTTTTCGTGGAGTGTCCTGGGGCACCGTTTGTGGTCGGTGGCCAACTCGTCGAACTCCTGCTGTGCGGGGCTCGTTACCGACGTTCCTCGGCGAGGGCGGCGAGGGTTTCGTCCAGACGAAGAAACCAGCTACGCGGCCGGGACGCCGAAGGCGTCACCAGCGTGGCGGACACTCCGCGGAAGACGGCCCGGGAAGACCTCGCCGGCCACCACGACCCGGACCGGGCGAGACGCCGGGGCCCTCCCGAGGGCCCCGGCGTACGGGATCATCACGGGACCGGCGGTGCCGGGCCCCGCTGCCCTACTCGTTCAGCGACAGCCCCAGCAACGCCGTGTCCTGCGGGATGTCGTGGGTCTGGTTGCGGTCGAAGGGAAGGTCCCACTCCCTGGAACCGGTCTTCAGGTGCAGCGAGCCACGGTTGTTCGCGGTGTGCACCTGGCGAAGTTCACCGCCGTCGTGGTTGTCGGCCCGGCCCGATCCGCTCCAGCAGATGCTCTGGTCCGGGGCGTCGTCGTTGATGGTGTCGAAGTCGAGGACCAGCGACCCGGCCGGCGCGGCGGTGCAGTAGAACCAGCGGTCGGGCGAGGCGGCGGACCGGTCCGAGGCGCCGGCCGATGACGCGGCCGCTCCCAGGCAGCCGACGGCGGCAACGACGGTCAGGGCAGCGGATACCTTGCGGCGAATGGTAGAAGCCATGGGTGTTCTCCCCGTATCGGTGTGGTGCTCCACGGGGGCATCACGAACAGCCGTGAAGCGCGCGCCGGCGCGCGCTGACGGCTCAAGGAGTCCCCCCGTTCACGTGTGCGGCGTTGATCGGCGCCGCATGCACAAGCCTGCCGCCGTCCCCCGCGAAGGGAAAGGACACCCTGATAGGTGTTCAGCCCGTATCGATAGATGTTCCCGTATCGGTGCGGGTCAGGACCGTGTACCCCCGCTTACCGGACCGGCGGTTACGGAGACCGCGCCCCTATTGGGACCGGTGGCGGTCAAGGATCGTCCGCGTGATGTTCCGTATCAAGGTGATGTCAGGGCGATCGCGGTTCTTCGCGAACCATGAGAGGGCCATCGTGCAGGGCGGCGCGTCCGGCACATCCAGGTAGCGAATACCCGGGCGCGGATAGAATTCGCGGGCCGAGGCAGGCAGGAAACCGATGGCCTGACCACGGGCGACCAGGTGCAGCACGCCCTCGACATCCACCGCCAACGGGCCGAAACGGATGGGCTTTCCGTCAGGACGGGGGTTGATGGCCCAGAAGTCCCGCCACACACGGGGGGACTCAGGCGGCATGGTGACGAAGGCGTGATCGGAGATCTGAGCAAGGGAGATCCGCTCATGGGCGGCCAGCGGATCATCGGCCGGAAGACAGACGACGCGGGGTTCCTCGGTCAGGTGCAGGGTCTGGATGCCCGGGGGCGCGGGTGGGCGCAGGAACGCCACGTCCACCTCACCGCGGGCGAGGGCTTCGTACTGGTTGACGAAGTTGAGGCTGCGCATCTCGATCGCCAGACCGGGGTGGTGCGCATGCAGTTCCTCAAGGAGATCCCTCGTGTGGGGCATCGCGGGCTCGGCCGTGAGGGTGCCGATGACGATGCGGCCGGATACCTGACGTGCCCGCACTTCGGCGAAGTGACGCAGGTCTGCCATGGCCTCCGTGACGGCACGCGCCTGGGGAAGAAGCGCCTGCCCCGAAGCGGTGAGATCCACGGCGCGACTGGTGCGCTCGACCAGTTGAAGGCCGAGCCGCCGTTCCAGCACACGTATCTGCTGGCTGAAGGCGGGCTGTGACATGAACAGTCGCGCGGCGGCCCGTCCGAAATGCAGCTCCTCCGCCAACACGATGAACAGCCGGAGTTGATGGACGCTGGGCTCGGAGAGCCCTTTCGGCTCACTGGGTGAGGGGTCGCCGTCATCGCTGCCTGCGGCCATAGGTAAGAAGCTATCAAAGGGAAACGTGTCCACGAGGGCGGGCACCGAGGTGATCGTGCCCGAGATGGCGGGCCGGGCCATGGGGCCGGCTCGCCGCGTATTGCCTTAATCCTTCGCGGGCACAGTCCACTCAGCGATCATCTAGCCGCCCATGAAGCCGTGAACGCCATCGACACGGCCCTGACCAAAGCCGACCGTGACACCACCCGCCGGCGCCGACCACCTGGCTGCGACCACGCCGCGACCACGCCCACGACCATCACAACCCGCCCAAAGTCCTCTACACCCCTGCCCGCGACCTGACTTCACCGACTGCGTCCCGACCTCAAGGCACGCGTGCCACCACCATGCGACCACCACGCCGGAAAACACGGAAAAGGCCGCCCCCGCATCTCTGCGGAAACGGCCTCCGAACTGCTAAAACGCTGGTCGGGACGACAGGATTTGAACCTGCGACCCCTTGCCCCCCCCAGTCAGCTCAACGCTCCCACCACCACGTACGCGCTCCTCTCCCCCGTCCGCAGAGGCATTCCGTTCCGCGGGAACGGACCAGCGTCAGGGAACAGGCTGTAGGAGACAACCACTGTCACTCTGCCGACAGCACGCCGGACTCATGGGCGAGGATTGCGGCTTGGACGCGGTTGGCGCAGTCCAACTTGGCCAGGATGTTCCGACGTGCGTCTTGACCGTGCCCTCCCCCAAGTAAAGCCTTCTGCCTGCCTCGGCGTTGGACAGCCCGAGGCCGACCAGTACGAGGACCTCCCGCTCGCGTGCCGTCAGCACGTCCACCAGACGCCGCGCCCTGGCGGTCCGCCTGGCATTCGTGATCACGTAGTCCTCGATGAGGCTGCGGGTGATACGCGGGGAGAGGATCGCCTCGCCGCCCCGCGGCAACGCGTACCGCCTGCCGTGGACAACGCCGTCGGTGGGTCAGTTCGCCAGCGCGTAGAAGTGCATCGGTGAGTTCGGCTCGAAGCCGATCCGCGGGTACACGGGTGCCCCGGCGGCGGTCGCGTGCAGAGTGGCGCGGGTCAGGCCGGTGGCGCGGGCGCCCTCATACAGCGCCTTGCGCGTCACCGCCTCGCCGTACCCCCGACGCTGCGCGTCCGGATCGGTGGCGACGAGCACGACGAACAGGCGGCCCTGCGCCCCGACCGTCGCGGCGCAGGCGACCGGGACACCGTCCCGCAGGGCCAGGTAGGCGTACACCTCCTTCTTCCACAACGTGGAGCCGACGATGCCGTCGCGGCCTTCCTCGAGGGGAAAGCCGTAGGCGCGCGAGTTGATGTCCGCGTAGGCCCGCAGCTGTTCGTCGGTGGTCACCCGCTCGAACGTCAGGTCCAGGTGGTGCGGCTCGGGGATCGGCAGCAGGTCGCCCGCCATGCCGGTACCGGGAAAGGCGTAGACCAGGCCCGCGCGCTGTGCCGCCTCGCCCAGTGCCGCGCGCGCGTCGTCCGCGAGTAAGTCCTCGAAGAGCCACAGGAAGCCCGGCTGCTTCTTGGACCGCATGATGTCCGCCGCTTGCCCCAGACGCTGGTCGAGGAGCGCCGCGTCCGCTCCGACGTCGGTCAGTGTCACCGCGTTCCAGAAGGCGAAGCGGCAGTCGGCCCAGCGGACGGCGACACCAGGAAGATCCCGTACGTCCGCCTCCTCGTCCCGGTCGAGCACCATGGCGCGCCAGACCGTGGAGAGCTGCTCCACCGATTCGACCGCGGCCGTCAGATCTGTCACCGCAAACCCCTCACATTGTCGTGTGTGCAATGCCCTTCGTCCTATACAACGCTGCCCATCGGCCGGAGGTTCGGATTCCGCCGTGGCGCATCGCGGCAACGGGGGGCCGAGGTGACGTCCGAGGACGCCTTCGCGTGGCGCGGAGCCGTTGCGAGCAGTCCCGGGCTCCCGCTCGGACCGCCCCCACGGCGGGGCGAACGGTGAGCCCCGCCGGGGAACCATCGGGCGCCTGGCATGGCGGCGTAGGCTCGTCGAGTAGCCAGACACCGTGTTCCCCGCCGAGCCCGCCGCGCAGTCGAACGCGCCGCCCCTTCGGCCTGTTCGCCTACACCGTGGTCACCACCTCGTACGCGCTGCCCGGCCACCAGCCCGTTGACACCACGACCACGAACGCCACTTCTCCCACGGCCTGTTCGCCAGACGTGACCAGTCCGAAGGGGTGGGAGCTCTCCTGAAAAGGCCTCCCCGTCCTTCAATCCGGGATAGACGTCGACGGAGTGGAGCCAGGATCATCCTGGCTCCACTCCGTGGTGCGGGTGTGTCACTGGAACTGTGCGAAGAACCTCCAGATCTCTGCTTTGGTCCAGGTGGCGACGCCGCTTTCGCCGGGAGAGCCGTCGACCGGACCGGGTATGTGGCCTCCGTCGAACGCGGCCCATTGGACCGGGTATCCGGCACGGCAGCCCGAGTAGGTGGTGGTGATGTGCGTTCGACTGCCCGGCGCGGGCTCGCGCGGGCCCTGGGGGGTGCAGCCGTTGTTGCTGACGAATCTGTCGCGCAGGGACCGTCCTTGCGCGATGTTGAGGACGGAGTCGCTGACGCCGTGGATTCCGAAGTAGGCGATGGGTTGGGTGCCGCCGCTGCACCCGCTGATCTGAGCGCCGGAGATGACCGCGACGGCCCTGAAGACGTTCGCCCGGCTGCATGCGAGTGCGTAGCTCATACCGCCGCCCCAGCTGAATCCCGTGGCGAAACGCTGTGCCGGGTTGACACAGAGGCCGCCCTCGATTCGCCGGATCATGTCGTCGACGAAGGTGACGTCCTCACCGCCCGAATTGGCCCAGCCGTTGCCGAGGCCCTGGGGGGCGACGAGGATCGCGCTGTTGTTGGACTGTTCCTGTTGGCCGTAGTAGGACCAGGCGTTCCCGCTCGTGCCGCCCGAGGCGACGTCGCCGGCGGTTCCGCCCCGCCAGTGGAACGCGAAGATCAGCCGGTAGCGGTGGCTGTTGTCGTAGTTGGCGGGAACCCTGAGGATGAAGCTGCGGCTCTTGCCGCCGCTCTGAATCGTGTGCGTGCCGCTCGCCAGAGTCGGGGCGCTGCCGCATCCGCCGCCGCCACCGGACGACAGCTTGATCATCTGCCATTGCTGGTTGGCGCCGCCCCAGTCGGAGTACTGGACGACGTTGCCGCCGTCGGCGGTGGAGGCGCCCTGCACCTCCACCGCCTTGCTGCTGGTGCGGTTGATCAGCCGGACGTGGCCCGCGTCGGAGTCGGCCAGGCGGAACTGCTGGTTGGCCCCGTTGTGGTCGGCCCACTGCTGGATCGCGGCACCGTCCGCGGTCGAGGCGCCGGCCACGTCGAGAACCTTGTCCGAATGCCGGGCCTTGAGGCGGTAGAAGCCGCCGCCGGAGTCCACGAACTGCCACTGCTGGTTGGCTCCGTCGTTGCGCGTCCACTGGCTGACCCGCGCGCCGTCGGCGGTGGACGTGTCGGAGACGTCCAGCGCCTTGCCGCTGTTGCGATTGACCAGGACGTACCAGGCATTGGTGTCCACCGTCGCCGCCTCGGCGGGCGCCGGGTTCACCACGGCGAGCATGCCGATCGCGAGGGTCGCCGCCACCACGGCGGCGACCCGGGACCACCAGCGATGTCTGCGTGGAGGGGCGGGGGAAGCCGCACCGTAGGTCTTCATCGATTCACCCTTTCGTTTGTGGCAGGTCCCCTCAGGTGCGGGTCCAGCGTTGGTTGCTGCCGTTCGAGCAGGAGTAGAGCTGGATCAGGGTGCCGTTGGCGGTGCTGCCTGAGACGGCGTCGAGGCAGAGGCCGGACTGGACGCCGACGATGGATCCGTCGGAGTTGAGACGCCATTTCTGGTTGTCGGCGCCCCAGCAGCTGTAGATCTGGACTTTGGTGCCGTTGCCGGTGCCGCCGGCGTCCAGGCACTTGTTGCCGTAGACCCTGAGCTCACCGGCGGCGGTGTACGTCCACTGCTGGTTGGTGCCGTTGTTGCAGTCCCACAGGTGGAGCTGGGTGCCGTCGGTGGTGCTGCTGCTGGGCACGTCCAGGCAGCGGCCCGACCCGACGCCCTTGATCTGTCCGGAATCCGAAGGGGGCGTGGAGGTACCGCCGTTGAGTGCGTTGAGGACGGCGGTGTAGGCGGGTTTCTTGCTGCCGTCGCCGTTGAACAGCAGCGGCGTGTGCTCCGGTCGCCAGGAGTCGGTGTCGCGCACACCCCAGACGGTGATGCCGAGGCAGCGCGGGACGGCCAGGCAGTCGTTGGTCACGTTGGCGTAGGTGGTGGCCGGGGCGCCCTGGATGTCGAGTTCGGTGATGGCCACGTCGACGCCGAGGGCGGCGAAGTTCTGCAGGGTGGTGCGGAAGTTGCTGTTGTAGGGGCTGCCGCTGTTGAAGTGCGACTGGAAGCCGACGCAGTCGATCGGCACGCCGCGCTGCTTGAAGTCTCGGACCATGGCGTACATGGCCTGGGTCTTGGCCCAGGTCCAGTTCTCGACGTTGTAGTCGTTGTAGCAGAGCTTGGCGGCCGGATCGGCGGCGCGCGCGGTGCGGAAGGCGACCTCGATCCAGTCGTTGCCGGTGCGTTGCAGGTTGGAGTCGCGCCGGGCTCCCGAACTGCCGTCGGCGAAGGCCTCGTTCACGACGTCCCACTGGGCGATTTTGCCCTTGTAGTGGGCCATCACGCCGTTGATGTGGTTGATCATCGCCTGGCGCAGCGTGCTGCCGCTGAGGCTCTGCATCCAGCCTGGCTGCTGGGAGTGCCAGGCCAGGGTGTGGCCGCGCACCTGCTTGCCGTTCTGCACCGCCCAGTTGTAGACACGGTCACCGGCGGTGAAGTTGAACTGGCCCCGCTGCGGTTCGGTGGCGTCGATCTTCATCTCGTTCTCGGCCGTCACCGAGTTGAACTCACGGCCCGCGATCGTCGTGTACGCCGAGTCGCCCAGCCTGCCCGAGGCGATGGCGGTGCCGAAGTAGCGGCCGCTCTGCGCCGCCGCGGCGCCGAGCGTGTTCTCGGCGGCGTGTGCGGTCGGCGGCGCGACCAGTGCGGTGACCGCACCGAGGACGCCGACGACCAGCGCTAACAGCAGGCCGCGGATCTTCCGGCGGATAACGGGTCTGGGAAGGGCATACGAGCCCATGACTGTGCCTCCAAGGTAGAAATCACGGAAGGACTGAAGCGCAGGGGAATGCGTCGTCCGCTCCCACTCGGCAGACGGACGGGGCGGGCCGGACCCGGGCAGCACGGAATCACCGGACACCGCGGTCATGGGACCGGGACGATCTCAATCGGCACGGACGGCACCCGGTCGGCCGTCGGGTGACGTACGGCGGGCGGCGGCGGTGTTTCGACACAGGCATGGGGGCACTCCATCGCGGCTCAGCCGGGGGACCGCCACGCGGCGTCGCGTACCTCTCCAACTGCGCGAAGAGCCAGGATGCGCTGGTGCGAACCTCACCGGAACGAAACGGGGTGGCGCAGGTGCTCTGGTGCGCGGATCTGCCGTGCAGCTGTGCGTGGATCTGCCGTGCAGCACAGATCGCTCAGGGCCGACGCGGTTCGATATCTCGAACTACGGCTGGGTTCTCAGACAGGGATGATTGAGGCATTGACGATGGATCGCAATACTCCCCGCAGAAGAAGTTTCCGTTCCTCGCCCGAAATTTTCCGGAATCCCGACGAGCCGGACGGCGAACCCCCGGCGCCGCCGTCGACGGATGCCGTAGGACGGGGGCCAGGGCCGGGACGGTCGGCGCGACAGCTTGTCAAGCCCAAAGGGGAGGCGCTGTTTGTGGACAGATCGGCGACAGACCTTGACCAGAGGGCCCCACATTCCTAGCTTGTGGCGTCAAAGCTTCCGGGAATTCTCCGAAACGTTTCGAGATCGTCCCCGCCCCCGGCACGTCCGCCCCGCGGTTCATCGGGGTCACCTCACCCCTGCCCCCAAAGGAGTGCCCTCTGATGTGGTTTCGCCACCCGTCCCCGGTCCGTCCAAGACGCTTACTCGCCGTCCTTGCGCCCTTGCTGCTCGTGGCTACCTTCCTCGGTGCCCAGCCCGCCGGCGCGGCGACCGTGGACCCCAACGCCTCGTATGTGCTGGTCAACCGCAACAGCGGCAAGGTCCTGGATGTCTACAACATGGCGACCGACGACGGCGCCCGCATCACCCAGTGGACCAGGAACGATCAGAAGCAGCAGCAGTGGCAGTTCGTCGATTCCGGGGGCGGCTACTACCGCATCAAGTCCCGCCACTCGGGCAAGGTGCTGGACGTCCACAACTGGTCCACCGCGAACGGCGGCTCGATCGTCCAGTGGGCCGACCTGAACGGCACCAACCAGCAGTGGCGGCTGGCCGACAGCTCGGACGGCTACGTGAGGTTCATCTCGCGCCACAGCAACAAGGCCCTCGAAGTACAAGGCGCCTCCACCGCCGACAACGGGAACGTCGTCCAGTACGACGACTGGGGCGGCACCAACCAGCAGTGGCAGCTCGTCAAGGTCGGCGGCGACAACCCCGGCCCGTGCGATCTTCCGTCGACATACCGCTGGACATCAACGGGCGCGCTGGCGCAGCCCAAGCCGGGGTGGGTCTCGCTCAAGGACTTCACCGTCGTCCCCTACAACGGCAGGCAACTCGTCTATGCGACGACGCACGACACGGGGACGAGTTGGGGTTCGATGAACTTCGGCCTGTTCACCAATTGGTCGGAGATGGCCTCGGCCGGCCAGAACACGATGTCGGCTTCCACCGTCGCACCCACGCTCTTCTACTTCGCGCCGAAGAACATCTGGGTGCTCGCCTACCAGTGGGGCGGGACCGCCTTCTCCTACCGGACGTCGAGCGACCCCACCAACCCGAACGGCTGGTCATCCCAGCAGGTGCTCTTCTCCGGCAGCATCCCCGACTCCGGAACAGGACCCATCGACCAGACGCTCATCGGTGACGGGACGAACATGTACCTGTTCTTCGCCGGTGACAACGGCAAGATCTACCGGGCCAGTATGCCGATCGGGAACTTCCCGGGCAGCTTCGGCACGACCTCGACAGTGGTCATGAGCGATACGAGGAACAACCTGTTCGAAGCCCCGCAGGTCTACAAGCTACAGGGCCAGAACCGCTACCTCATGATCGTCGAGGCGATCGGCTCGCAGGGCCGCTACTTCCGCTCGTTCACGGCCACCAGTTTGAACGGCTCATGGACACCCCAGGCCGCGACCGAGAGCAATCCCTTCGCCGGCAAGGCCAACAGTGGCGCCACCTGGACCAACGACATCAGCCATGGCGAACTGATCCGCACCAGCCCCGATCAGACCATGACCGTCGATCCCTGCAATCTGCAGTTGCTCTACCAGGGGCGCAGCCCCAACTCCGGCGGCGACTACGGCCTCCTGCCCTACCGTCCGGGTCTGCTGACACTGCGGCGCTGACGGCGTGACACGAGTCCGGCTCCGGTATGGAGCCGGCGTGGCGGGCTCGGCGGAAGGCCGAGCCCGCCCGGGTCGGGAGGCGACGCCCATGGCGCGCTCGGGCCGGCCCATGTACCGCGCGGTGTTGACGACCTGGCTCTCCAGCGCGCGGACCGCCCCAGGCGATGCGGTTTCCCGACGCCTGCATGATGACGTCGTGGGAGGCGACCCAGCTCGCCCGGCGCGGCTGGTGAAGGGAATCCGTGCCTGACGAGTGGCGGGTTTGTCCTACGCCGATCACAAAGTTGGTTGATCTTTGAGTGCCCAGGTGGTGGGCCTGGACAAGTCCAGGGAGGACAGTGACCTCCCCGGTCCGCACCGATGCGAGTTCTCACCCAACACGTCGTCGCGGACCAGCCAGGAGGCCACCGTTGTCGGTGTCGCACGCCCCGGGAACCGATACCGACCCAGGCTTGTCCATGAGGACGCGCTCGATACGTGCCGTGGGCGCGGAAGAAGGCGGCTGCGGGGAAGATCCGCCAGGACTTGAGGCGGGCGGCGCCACGCTCGGCCGGGGCGCGGGTCCGGGCCGGCGCCCGGTTCACGGTCTGCTGGGTGGGAGTGAGGCCGTGGTGCGGCCGACGCTTGACGCCGGTGGTGACCGCCCACGGGCGGGTGGCGGGCACAAGGTGCTGCCCCCCTCCCACCTGGTCAACACGGGGACGTAGGCGAGCAGTCAGGCCCCATGGGCAAGGCCGTCCGGTGAACCAGGGTGCCCGGTATGCCCACCGAGGGGCGCGGTCAGACCTGCGCCTGGCCTCCGTCGACGAACCAGTCGACGCCGTTGACGAAGCTGGAAGCGTCCGAAGCCAGGAACGTCGCCACGGCGGCGATCTCATCCGGGCGGCCGATCCTGCCGAGCGGCACCTCCGAGGCGAGCTGGTGGTCCGGGCCTACGGCGCCGAGCAGGCCCGGGGTCTCGGTCGGGCCGGGGCTCAGCACGTTCACCCGGAACTTCCGTTCCTGCGCGCTGAGCGCCCAGCTGCGCACCAGGTTGCGCACCGCTGCCTTCGATGCGCCGTAGATTTCCAGGCTCGGTCCGGGGCGGAGGGCGTTGGTCGATCCTGTCACTACGATCGAGGCGCCGTCCGACAGCAGGGGCAGCGCCTTCTGTACGGTGAAGATCGTGCCCTTCACGTTCGTACCGAAGGTGGCGTCGATGGCTTCCTCTGTGATCTCACCGAGACGCTGAGGGACAGCGCTGCCGGCGTTGGCGACAAGCACGTCGATGCGGCCCGCCTCCTCGCGCACGACCGAGTAAAGGTCATCGAGGTCCGTCTGTACCGAAACGTCGGTCCTCACACCGGTGGCCGCCGGCCCGATCTCAGCGACGGCCGCGTCGAGCGGCTCCTGACGGCGACCGGCCAGGAACACCCGTGCCCCCTCCGCGGCGAACCGCTTGGCGATGGCAAGCCCAATGCCGCTGTTGGCTCCGGTGATCACCGCCACCTTGCCTGCGAGTACTTCCGTCATAACGCGCCCACTCCTCAATTCTTGACTGGTTCGTCCATAACGTTAAACCGTTATGGACGAACCAGTCAAGAATGGGTAAGCTGGCCCCATGGCACGACCTAGGAAGTTCGACGAGCAGCAGGTACTGGACACTGCCCGGGAGCGGTTCTGGTCGGGTGGGTACGCCGCCACGCGAATGGAAGACATTGCCGAGGCAACGGGGCTCGGCAAAGGCAGCCTGTACGGCGCGTTCGGCGGAAAGCAGGAACTGTTCCACCGCGTGTTCGACGATTACTGCGGCTCCGTCGTCGATGCTGTGAGCCGACAGCTGCGCGGCAACGATGCGGACGCCTACGCGCGGCTGTCCGCCCACGTGTACGCGGTGGCGGCGGCGACTGCCGCAGACACCGCCCACCGCGGATGTCTGTTGGCCAAGGGCGCCGCCGAGCTAGCCGAACACGACGAGACGGTGGCCAAGCGGGCGCGCGCGGCCATCGAGGCGCTGCACGCGCTACTGGAGGGCGACATCGCAGCCTGTCAGCGCAATGGCGATATCGCCGCGGACGCGGATCCGCGAAAGCTGGCTGCGCTGGTGCTCGCCGTACTGCGGGGCATTGAAGCGCTGGGCAAGGCCGGAGCGAGCGAGGAGACGCTGACCGATATAGCCCGGACAGCCCTTGCTGTACTGCCCCGCCCCGCTCACTGAGCTTCTTCAGTCCGGCCACCGATCGGGGGATGGCCGAGGGTGCGTGACAGACGAGGCCCCCGGGTTGTTGGTGGAGATGTCTGACGTCTCAACCAAGCAGCCCAGGGGCCTCGTTGAACATCTTGTGCCGTTCAGAAACCCATCGCGGCTTGTCAGGCCGCCTATCTGTACTCGTTGATCACGCCGCCGAGGACACGAGTCCGGCATAGCCATTACGCGGCGCTCCGAGATGGGGCATTACGTGGCATCAGCCCTGGGGAAATACGCCGCCGTTCACAGGGCCAGGCCGCTTGAGCCGGCTATAGCCAGTTCGGAGAGGGTGAGGGCCACAAAGCCGACTGCGAGCTCACCCAGGGACGGACGGGGGCGAGATACGAGGGCCTCTCACGGGTCACCGCGTCAGCCCTCGTCCCTCCTCACATGAAAATTGCGCGGTCCAGGCGGACAAGGTATTCCGCGTCCGGTTGCCTCATGTCGGCCCCGAAGCGTTCCTGGACCACGGCGAGCATGAGGTCGCGCCGCTTCGGTGATCGCGCCGCGTCGGCCGTCGCCAGTGCGTCCGGCAGCTCCTGACGGGTGAGATCCGTGCAGTAGGCGGGTGTGCCGGGCTGCTGCCGCCACGATTCCGCGAGCGGCCCCGCATCAAAGGCGTCGAACCCGGTGTCCTCAACGAGTGCCATTGCCAGGTCACGCTCTCGCGGACTGTCGGCCGCGACGGGGAGCGAGATGCGGTCCGCACTTCCCGCCGGCTTGTTCCTGTGCGCGAACGACTCGGATCCGATCGAGTTCCACGCCTTGACGATGGGCCGGCCCAGCTGCTCGGCAGCCCACACGCTCTCGGCCTGGCCGGCCTCGATCGCCGCGATTCCGTTGTCCCGATGCGGGAAGTAGTTCGACGTGTCGAGGACAACCGTGTCAGCCGGCACCTTGGCGATCAGTGGTGCGACCTGCGGAATGCGGTCGAAGGGAATGGAGAGGATCACGGCGTCGACGTCCACTACGGCTTCCGCCGCTGTCACCGCGCGTCCGCCCGAGGACAGCACGTCAGCCTCGATCGTCTCCGGGCCGCGCGAATTGGCCACCTTCACCTCGTGCCCGGCCGCGCTCAACCGCCTGGTCAACGTCTTGCCGATGTTCCCGGTGCCGAGAATGCCGATCTTCATGGTGAAACTCCTTGTCCGGAACGGAACCCCGGTTTCGGTGACCGGGGTTCCGGGGCTTGGTCCCTGCGGCGCGACCGGGGCTGCGGGCCGGCCGCGGACGCGGTGGTGTCAGTGGGTGATGACGACCTTGCCGAAGTGAGCGCAGCTCACCAGGTGGGATGCGGCGTCGAGGGCTTCCTCGAAGGGAAAGACGCGGTCGATCACCGGGTGCAGCTTGTGCGCTGAGATGACCCTGTTCATGTTCTCCAGGTCGCTCCTGCTGCCGCCGCCGATAGTGCGCAGGGTGGCGCCGCTGGCGGTGAATTCCAGGAGGTTGACGCCGGTCGTCTCGGGCGGTACGTCGCCGAAGAGTGAGACGTGGCCGACCTGCGAGATGACGCCGCGGTAGGCGACAGCCTTGATCGACTGCGCCGGCGTTCCCGCGCCGCCGATCTCCACGATGACGTCTGCGCCGTGGCCGTCGGTGAACTTGCGTACCTCGGCGCCCCAGTCCGGGGTGTCGACGTAAGTGATGACGTCGCTGGCGCCGAGTTCGCGCAGTCGCTCCGCCTTCTTCTCGCTGGAGGTCGTGGCGATCACGCGGGCGCCCGCGGCGCGGGCGAGCCGCAGGGCGAACAGCGAGACGCCGCCCGATCCCTGGACCAGCACGGTGTCGCCGGGGCCGACGCCTTCCAGTGCCGACCAGGCGGTGACGGTGGCGCAGGGCAGCGTCGCGGCCTCGGTGAAGTCCAGGATTCGGACATCCTGTAGCGGCGCATGGGTTTTCTCTTTCTGCGGTGGTGCCGCGTGCGGAGGCGCGGCAGTGGCGCCGGGGGTGTCAGTGGTGGGCGGAGCGGTTGATCTCTTGCCGCGCTCGGCGGCCTGCGCGTCACGCACGAACTGGTGCATGTCCGTGTGGCTGTTCAGGTTCGCACCCGGCAGCCGCCAGGCCCCGCGGCCCGGGCCCAGGCGCCGGATGGTCCTGCGGGCGGAGGAACTACTGCCTGTCGAGGACTCCGGGTGTGTCATGCAGGACCACGCTCCGCCGCAGCGGAACCCGCTCCGTGCGGAGCGTGTTCACCGGTGCCGCCGGGGCAGCCATGCCGAAGGAGATGCCGAACAGCAGCTTGAGTTCCGCGGGGACACCCAGGAACTCGCGGACGGTGTCGGCGTAGACGCCGAGTACGGTCTGCGGGATGCCGGCCAGCCCCCGGGCCGCCAGCGAGAGCAGGAAGTTCTGCGCGTACATGCCGATGTCGCCGGCCGTCCGTACCCCGTCGCCGAGGGCCGGCATGAACAGGAAGGCGGCATGGGGAGCACCGTAGAACTCCAGGTTCTCGCGGACCACCGCCCTCCGGCCGTCCCGGTCCGAGCGCTCGACGCCCCGGGCCCGGTAGACACTCGCGCCCAGGGCCTGCGACCGCTCGAGGTAGATGCCCTCCTCGCCGTAGCCATCGGTGAAATCCGGGGAGGTCCGTCCCTCCTCCTCGGCCCGGAGCAGCTCTTTGGCCAGGGCGTCCCGCGCCGCGCCCGAGACGACGTGCACCGTCCACGGCTGGGTGTTGCTGTTCGAGGGGGCCGTCTGTGCGTCCTCCAGCACGCCGCGGATGTCCGAAGGGGACAGGGCGGTGGGCAGGAACTGCCGGGGGGAGCGTCGGGAGCGTGCGATATCGGTGAAGGGTGATGCGGTGCCGGGCAAGGCGGTTCCTCTCCATGGCGCGCAGTCACCGCCACGGCGGCCGCGGCGCAGCGCAGTACGGCAGGCCATGCAACGAGGCAGTCGGCGTAAGGCCGGGTGCGGACGCACCCTGTGCGGGTACTGGCAGACGCGCGGATGCTCGCAGGCAGCGGCGTGCCGAGGCTGCGGGCTGCACCGCGGGGGACTGTGCGCTCTTCGTGTTCGTCTTTTGTGTTGGTGGCGTGCCGACGCTGCCGCCCTCGTGCCGTTGCGTGCACGGGAGCCGCGTCGGGTGGCTCAGCGGTGGGCGGCGCGGTTCATCTCGACGACGTCCTCCAGAGTGGCCGTGGCCGGGAGGGCGGCGAAACGTTCCGGCACGCTGTCGCGGATGCGGGCGTCCTTGACGCGGTCGGCCGCGGCCAGGGCCGCCGGCAGCTCGTCGAGGGTCAGCTCGGTGCAGTAAGCGGGGCCGTTCGGCTGCTGGCGCCAGGAGTCGGCCAGCGTGCCGGCGTCGTAGGGGTCGAAGCCGGTGTCGTCCACGAGCTGCATGGCCACACGCCGCGCCACCTCGGAGTCGCCGGCGACGGGGATGGCGATGCGGCCGGGCGTTCCGGCCGGAACGCCTTTGGTCCGCTGGGTTTCGGCCAGGGCGGCGTTCCACGCCTTGACCACGGGGCGCCCCAGCTGCTCGGCGTTCCACACGCTCTCGACCTCGCCGTTGTCCACGGCCTCGATCTGCCCACTGAGGTGCGGATAGTAGTTCGAGGTGTCGATGACCACCGTCTCGGCGGGGACCGAGGCGAACAGGCCGGCCAGCTTCCCCGCCACCCCGAAGGGGATGGCCAGGACGATGACGTCCCGGCCCTGGACGGCGTCGGCGAGCTCCGCCGCGCGGGCCCCGGACTCCAGTACCTCCGCCCGGACGGCCTCGGGGCCGCGGGCGTCGGCCACCTGGACGTCGTGACCGGCCGTGCTGAGCTTGGCAGCGAGGTTCCCGCCGATGGCACCGGCGCCTATGACAGTAATTTTCATAATTTGTCCCTTGGGAGGTCGTGCCGCCCCTGAGGGCAGCGCGATGTGATGACTGGGTGGTGGCGCCACCCGGCGTTGCGGGGGTCGGGGCGGGGTGCCTGACGTATTACGCCTGGGTGTCCCGCTGGCGGTAGCCGCTCGCGATGAGCATGCGGAGCCGGTCGAGCGACTCCTCCTCGGTACCGGTGCCCTTGATCCAGGCAACGGAACAGGCCGCGAGGAACAGGTCGTGCCCCCGCACCGACGCGCGCACGCGCCCCGCGCGCTGCGCGGCTCGCACGTACTGATCGGTGGCGGCGATGAGGATGTCGCAGGGAATCGTGAGCGGGTTGTCCGGCTCCTGCGCCCTGGCCGCGGCCATGAGCGGGTCCGGCAGCCCGCTGAAGGCGCTGAAGTACTCCTCCATCGCGCGCAGCCACTGTTCCAGCGCCTCGGCCGGGTCGCCGAGCTGATCGATGTCCGCCTGGCGGGCCACCAGCTCCTCGGAGCGCGTCTGCAGCACAGCCGCCAGCAGCGCCTCCCGGGTGGGGAAGTGCCGGTACAGGGTGCCGGGCCCGACGCCCGCCTCCTTGGCCACTGCCTCAAGGGAGGTGCCGACCCCGTGCTGCAGGAAGTGACGCTGCGCGGTCTCCAGGAGGGCAGCGCGGTTGCGCTGGACGTCCGCGCGGGGCTTGCGTCCCCGCTGTTCGCCGGCGCTCATGCGCCCTCCTGCCTGCCGTGATCCTGCGGCCGCATCAAAACGGATGCTGCCTCCGTACGCATTCGAGAGTAAAGCGGAGGCAGCATCCGGTCAAACCGGCGGCCCGATCACGGAGCCCGGACAGCGCAGGGGGCCGACATGTCTGGCCGCAAAGCGCAGGGCAAGAGCCGTGCGGAGGTGGGTGGGCGCGGTGCCGCGCTGCCGGTCCCGGCGACTTCCGGCGCCCTGGACCGTGGCCCGCATGCATCACCGGTGCCCCTGACAGGGTTAGGCACATAGGTCTCCACACCCCCGGCCCCCGGCGTCGGGCCCGGGATGGCTGAGCGCACCCTCTACTCCCCCGGAAGCCGCCGTGGCACAGGGCGTTGCACTTCAGGCTCGCAGAAATGAAGGCGCGGCCGGAGTTCGTCAAGGCGATGGACTACACCCGCACCATCAAGAAGGCCGTCCTCCCATCAACCGGTCATCTTCTGGTTCGCCGTTCGTTAACGGCACCCCCATAGAACCGCAGGTTCTCGCGGATGACTTCGCCGAACTCGACCCGCCTCCCGGCCGAGGACGTCAGGGGGTGAGCTGCCGGTGTCCGATGACCGAGAGCAGTTCGAGTTTGCTGTGGCTCTCCGTGCCGGGGCGAGTGGTCAGCACCACCAGAGTCTGGGCGCGGTTCTCGGTGAACAGGGCCTGGCCGTCGACATCGATGCGGCCGAGTTCGGGATGGAGGATGGTCTTGCAGTCGTCGTAGCGCTGAGCGACCTCCTGAAGTTCCCACATGCGGACGAACTCATGGCTGTGTTCCTGGAGTTCGGCGAGGATCTGGGCGGCTCGGGGGGTGTCGCTGCCGGCTTTCAGCGCGGCCCGCAGGCGCGCCGCCTGGGCACGGCCGTGGCGTTCGTGGGTCTCCTCGGGAAACACCAGACGCTCGGCCGGGTCCATGAACCAGCGGTAGAAGCCGCTGCGGGCCAGACCGGTGTGGCGGGTCTGGTCGCCGAGCAGCGCCACGGCCAAGGGGTTCATCGCGAGAGTGTCGACCAGGTCGGTCTGCACCAGGGCCGGGGAGTCGTCCAGGCGGTCCAGGACCCGCATCAGCGTCGGGCTGACATGTTCCGAGCGGTGGAAGCGGGCCGGGGCGTTATGGCCGATGAGGACGAAGAGATGGTCGCGTTCGTCCAGGGTCAGTCGCAGCGCCCGGGCGAGAGCCGTGGTGATCTGGACGGAGGGCTGCGGAGCACGCTGCTGTTCCAGCCGGGCGTAGTAGTCGGTGGACATACCCGCGAGCTGCGCGACCTCCTCGCGGCGCAGCCCCTGCGTACGCCTGCGCGGCCCCTCGACCAGCCCGACGTCGCGGGGGCGCAACGCCTTACGCCGGTGGCGCAGGAATTCCGCCAGCTCCTTCTTGTCCATGCCCCCATCCTCACCGCATCGCGCCCGACTATCCAGAGACCGCCGATCCATGGCTGAGCAGTCCTCTTCCGCCCGCGCGAAGCCGCTCATACGGCCGACGCCGAGGGCGCTCGCAGCGAGACGACCCGATGGTCACCTGACCTGCATGACCCGCTGGGAAATTCGCCGACTGTCGGCGGTGCGCCGCAGGCCGTCAACCTGGAAGACGGCCTGCGGCGATGGCCCCGTCGACGACGCCCAACGCTTTGGACCGGCCGCACTCGGGCCCGCGTGCTGTTGTTCCGCGTCGGTCATACAGGTCGGTCAGCTGCCGCTGATCATGGCGAGGACGTTGTCGTAGGAGCCGTTGGCCTCCGCGTCGCGGATGAACCTGGCGCGCTCGACGACAAGCTCCTTCGCGTCGGGCTTCTCGCGCAGCAGGTCGAGGATCTCGGTGAGGAAGTCGTCCAACGGCATGGCGCGGTCGTCGTCCTGCTGGCCCAGCAGGGTCGTGCGCACGCCCGGCGGGACCACCTCGATCACCTGGACACCGGCGTCAGCACCGGCGAGTTGGATGCGCAGGCTCTCGGAGAAGGAGTGCAGCGCTGCCTTGGTCGCAGCGTAGGTCGGGGTGCTCGGGAACGGTACGAACGCCAGCGCGGATGTGACGTTCATGACGACCGCGTCGTCCTTGCCCACCAGCAGCGGCAGGAAGGCGTACGTCATCCGGATCGTGCCGAGCAGGTTGACCGTGACGTGATCCTCGGCGACCGGGAGTCCGGCCGGGTCGAGGAGGTTCTCCCGCAGCATGATGCCGGCGTTGTTGACCAGGACGTTCAGCCCCGGGTGGCTCGCCGCCACGGTCTCACGGGCCCGGGCAATCGACTCGGGGTCCGCGACATCGAGAACGAGCGCGTCGATGCCCGGGTGCTCAGCCGTGATCTCGTCGAGGAGTTCCTTGCGCCGGCCGGCGACAATCACCCTGTTGCCGGCCTCGTGCAGGCGCAGGGCCAGGCCGAGCCCGATGCCCGAGGTGCCGCCAGTGATCAAGATCGTATTGCCGGTCATCTTCATGGGGGTCTCGCTCCTTCGTTGCGGCGGGCCGGTGAGCGCCCGCGGCCTCGACCGTAGGGGCGCCCGAGCAGGGGCGGGAGAGGAAGGTTTATCCATGGATCGGCGGTCTCTGCCTGGTGGAGTGGCCCACCCAGCGCCGCCGGTGGGTGACGTATATGCCGTCGAGGGGTGACCGCACTCAACGGGCACGGCTACTTGTCGGCGCCGACCTTGGCGGTGTCCCACTCGGCCTGCGGCGGCGTGGTGGTGCGGGAGTGCAGGACCTTGCGGGCCTGTTCGGTGTCGAAGTCGTTCTCCCACTTGCCGATCACGATGGTGGCGACGGCGTTGCCGAGGACGTTGATGAACACGCGGCCCTCGTTGAGGATGCGGTCGATGCCGACGATCAGGGAGAGGGCGGCGAGCGGGATGTGGCCGAGCGCGGTGACGCTGCTGGCGAGGACGATGAACGCGCCGCCCGCGATCCCGGCGGTGCCCTTGCTGGTGAGCATCATGACGCCGACCATGATCAGCTGCTGCTGCCAGGACAGGTCGATGCCCATGGCCTGGGCCAGGAAGAGGGAGGCCATCGTGAGGTAGACCGCGGAGCCGTCCAGGTTGAAGGAGAACCCGGAGGGGATGACGATGCCGACCACGGGCCGGCCGATGCCGAGGATCTCCAGTTTGCGTACCAGCTGGGGCAGGACGGCCTCGCTGGAACAGGTGCTGAGGGCGACGAGCAGTTCGGCCTTGAGGAAGCGCATGAGGCCGAACAGGCTCAGGCGGCAGGCCCGCATGATGGCGCCGAGGACGACCAGGACGTAGATGATGCAGGTCGCGGTGAACAGGATGATGAGGTAGGCGAGCTGTTTGAGGCTCTCGGCGCCGTAGGTGGCGACCACGGTGGCCAGGGCGCCGAAGGTGCCCAAGGGCGCGAGACGCATCACCCAGCCCACGATGCGGAAGACGACGTCCGACAGCGCCTTGATGCCGCGGGTCAGCGGTGCCCCTTCTTCGCCGGCCATGTTCAGGGCCACACCGAAGACGATCGAGACCATCAGCGCGGCCAGGATCGCATCCCCGGTGATCGCGCCCAGCAGGGAGGCGGGGATGAGGGAGGAGATGAAGCCGGTGAAGGTGGCGTGCTCGGTGGCGGTCTGGGGCACGTCGTCGGCGTTCAGTGACGAGGGGTCGACGTGCAGGCCGGAGCCGGGCTGGAAGATGTTGGCGACGACCAGCCCGATCAGCATGGACACCAGGGACAGCACCAGGAAGTAGCCGATCGCCTTCACACCGATCCGGCCCGCCTTGCGCAGGTTGTCCATGGAGGCGATGCCGGTGGTGACCACGCAGAAGACGACCGGGATCACGATCATCTTGACCAGCGCGATGAACCAGTCGTTGAGCGGCTTCAGGTCCTCACCCAGCCCGGGCACGAGGATGCCGACGGCGATGCCGAGGACGGCGGCCAGTACGACCTGGAACCACAGCTCCCATATGAGACGGCTCAGCCGTGACCGCTGCGGGCGGCCGGCGGTGGTGGTGCTTGTCATCGTTGGTGCTCCCTTGCACGACGATCGTGTATAGCCCTGTCCCGTGGGGGGTGCGGGGGACGCGACGCGGCTCCGCGCGCCCCCGATCTCGTGTGTGGCGCCCGTATCCGGCGGCGCCGGCCGATGGCGCCCGCCCGGTGGCGGGCGCGTCTGCGGTGGGGTGGCGGTCAGCTGTGCAGGGCGCGCAGCACCTTGTAGAAGGCGGCCTTGTTCTCGAAGCCGATGCCGGGGGTGTCGGTCAGGCCGACGCGGCTCTTCTCGACGACGGCGTCGTCGGCGAATCCGCCGGTGGGCTGGAACTCGCCCGGGTAGGACTCGTTGCCGCCGAGCTTGAGGGCGGCTGCGATGTGCAGGGAGAACTGGTGCCCGCCGTGCGGGATGCAGTGCCTCGATGACCAGCCGTGCTGACGGAGCATGTCCTGGATGCGCAGGTACTCCACCAGACCGTAGGAGAGCGCGGGGTCGACCTGGATGGTGTCGCGGTCGGGGCGCAGGCCGCCGTAGCGGATCAGGTTGCGGGCGTCCTGGAGAGAGAAGAGGTTCTCGCCCGTGGCGATGGAGCCGGTGTAGTGCTCGGCGACGGTGGCGTTGAGGTGGTAGTCGAGCGGGTCGCCGATCTCCTCGTACCAGAACAGCCCGTAGGGCTCGATGGCCCGCCCGTACTCCAGGGCCGTGTTGAGGTCGAAGCGGCCGTTGACGTCGACGGCCAGCCGGGAGCCGTCGCCGTCCAGGACGTCGATGACGGCCTCGATACGGCGCAGGTCCTCCGCCAGGTCGGCGCCGCCGATCTTCATCTTGACGACGTCGTAGCCCAGGTCGAGGAAGCCGCGCATCTCGTCCTGAAGGTCGGTGAGGGTCTTGCCTGGGGCGTAGTAGCCGCCGGCGGCGTAGACGAAGACGGAGTCGTCGGGCTGCCCGTCGCCGTAGCGCTCGGACAGATACCGGTACAGCGGCTTGCCCTCGATCTTGGAGGCCAGGTCGAACAGGGCCATGTCCACCACACCGACCGCGACCGAGCGCTCGCCGTGCCCGCCGGGCTTCTCGTTACGCATCATCACGTCCCACGCCTTGGCGTGGTCCAGGCCGCCCTGCTCGTCGAGCAGGCTGCCGGGCTCGGCCTCGAGGAGGCGGGGCAGGACCCGGCGGCGCAGGATCTCTCCGGCGCTGTAGCGGCCGTTGGAATTGAAGCCGTAACCCACCACGGGCTTGCCGTCCCGGATGACGTCGCTCTCGATCGCCACGATCGAACAGTCCATGGAGCTGAAGTCGATCCAGGCGTTGCGGATCGAGGAGCTGATCGGAACGACACCCTCGTAGACGTTGGTGATCTTCACTGCGGAACCCTTCTCATATCTTATAAGATGCGATGTGTTAGAGTGAGCTGGTCCGATGCGGGATGTCAAGGGGTTGGGGAACCTCCGGAAAGGAATGGTCAGGGGGCCATGGCAGGACAGAACCTGTTCTTCAGCAAGAGCGACCTCGCCTACGCAGAACTCCGCGATCGGATCCTCTTCGGCACTCTTCCTGCCGGGTCACGGCTCGCCCAGTACGACCTCGCCGAGTCCCTCAACATGAGCATCACGCCCCTGCGTGAGGCCATCCGCCGCCTCAGCAGCGAGGGACTCGTCACCGTCGACACCCACCGCGACGTCCGGGTCTCCGTCATGAACTCGAACGAGGCCCGCCAGCTTTTCGAAGTCCGCCTGTCCCTGGACCCGACCGCCGCCGAACTTGCCGCCCAGCGACGGACCGACGACGACATCGCCACGATGCAGGCCGCCGTCGACAAGCTCCTCCCCGTCACCCGCCAATGGGGGGAAGAGGCACTCACGGCCCACCGCGCCTTCCACCAGGCGCTGTACCGGGCCTCGCACAACGACGTCCTCATCCGTCTCCTGGACGACCTGTGGGACAAGTCCGATCGCTACCGGCGCCTCGGCCTCGAGCTCCCGCCCGGTGACGAACCCCGCACCCGGGACCTACAGGAACACCACCAACTCGTCTCCCTCATCGTGGACGGCCGCGCCGCCGAAGCCGCCCAGCTGATGCGAGGCCACATCACCCACAGCCTCACCGCCACCGCCATCAGCGCCCTCGAAGACCGCGAGGGCATGCGGGCAGGCCAGTCCGTGGGCAGACCGGCGAGCCGGTGATCACCCGACCGACAAGAGCCTGGGCCACGAAGGATCCCGGGCTCTGCACGTACCAGTCGACGGCCTTGCCGAACAGTTCCTCTTTGTTGCCGTAGTCCGGCGGCCGGCTCCAGCGCTGCGCGCTGGTCCGCGCGCTGACGGCACATCCGTCCCTGCTCGTCTGCGACGAAGTGACGTCGGCGCTGGACACCGTCTCCCGGCAGCAGGTTCTCGACACACTGCCCCACCTCCTCGCCCCGCACCGCGGTCCGCTCAAGGCCCTCTACTCCCCCGCCCCGGCCCTCACTTCACCGAGCGCGTCCCAGCCCCAGGGAACGCATGAGACCACCATGCGACCACCACACCGGAAAACACGGAAAAGGCCGCCCCCGCATGTCTGCGGAAACGGCCTTCGACCTGCGAAAACGCTGGTCGGGACGACAGGATTTGAACCTGCGACCCCTTGACCCCCAGCGCGCCAATTCTCCTCTTATGCTCCACTTTAAGACTCTCGCGGACATGTCACGCCGTCAAGCTGCGTACGACGCCGTACACGGAAGCGGTCAAGTGACACATGGAGCAGCATCGACGCGGTGCATCGCGACCCACCGAACAACGCAACTGCCCATGGTTTCGAAACCTATGAACCGACCGCGGACGGCTACCAGCCCCGCAGGAACGCCCGACGCCTGACCAGGGCGGATGTAATATTCGGCACCCACAGGCCTGGCCGGGCTGCTCCCAGAAGGGAGTCACTCCGCCCACGGAAGAGGAATCTTGTTCTCGCTGCCCGGCATCATTGCCTTGCCTCCCACGGTCATGGCAACGAAGGCTTCCGCCGCACTGCCGACAGCCTTCATCTGCCGCACCACACCCGCGGGCAGAACGACCGCTTGCCCCGCCTTGACCCGCTCAGTCTCGCCGTCCATCACGACCTCGAACTCGCCCGAAATCGGCATCCATACCTGCTCGCGGTCGATGATGTGTACTGGCGTGGACATCTCAGCACCGATCTCCACCCGCCAGGTGCTGACTTCCGCACTGCCCTGACTCGGACCAGCTAATCCGAACATCGCTCCGGCGGGAGTCTTGGTCGTCCGCTGCTCACTCTCACTGATCACGTACACGGCGCCTCCTATGTAAAGTAGCTTTACTCGCAGCGAGTAAAGCTACTTTACATATATGTGTCAAGATGAACCATGGAGATCGACGACCCACTCGAGCGCACCGAGTTGACCTTCCTGCTTGGCATGGCCTTCCAACTGGTCCTGTCCGAGTTTGTGGACCGCCTCGATGCCGTCGGCTACGCCGAACTACGCCCGATGCACGGCTTGGTGTTCCAAGCACTGCGTGGCCCGGGCGCAACGACCAGCGAGCTGGCCGAACAGCTCGGCGTCACGAAGCAGGCCGCTGGTCAGATCGTCGACGACCTGGAGAAACGCGGCTACGTCGAGCGCAGGCCGCACCCTGCTGGCGGCCGACGAAGGCTCGTCGTGCTGACCAGCAAGGCCCTGGAGCATCTCTCCGTCGCCGGACGGATCCTGCACGAACTCGAGGCGCAGTTGGCCAGGCGGCTTCACGAAGTCGGCCTTCGGGTGCCACGAGCCGAAATCACTGCTGTCATTCGCGCTTTGGCCGGCGACTCCATCCCACCACTTCGACCCATCTGGTGAGCCGACTAACCTGACAGGCGCTGTCTACGGCCTCGGTCATCGCGTTGTCCTAGCTGCTCACGACAGAACTGACCGAGGTGTACGCGTCGACGTCGTTCGAGCCAGCCAGGGTAGCCGGTGCAGCAAACCACCAAGACGCCTGGGCGCAGGTCGGGTGGATCCGCCAGATCCCAGGTGAGCTGACTTGGCACACTTTTCACGATCTTCGAGGGTGTACCGGTTACCCACACTCGACAAGGGATCACCGCAGCTCAGGTGGGGTATGCGGCCGAGTGTGGTCGCATGGTGGTCGCATGATCCGTGAAGCGGCGACCGACTATGGGGGTGACAGTTCAATGCGTAACCGCTGGACGTGATCTCCATGCGCTCCGCCACCACCCGGGGACGCGTCTACCGCCCGTGCGGCTGCCGCGACCGGCAGCACCAGCAGCTCGGCGCCCGTTGCCCACGGCTCGCCACTGAGCCTGATCACGGCAGGTGGAGTTTTCGCCGTCGACCTCCCCTCCCCCACCTCCCGCCGCCACACCATCCGCCGCGGCGGCTTCCCCACCCAGGAAGCAGCCACCGCCGCACTGCAACGGATCCTGGAAGGTGAAGACGGCGGATTCTCCGCGGACCCGAACCAGAGCGTTGCCGACTACCTCACCGCATGGCTGACGGCCAAGGCCCTCATCCTGAAGCCCACGACCATGGCCCGGTACCGCGCCTACGTCACCGCCACAGGGTGTTGACGGAGCTTAGGATCCTCTGCTTCGGTGATGCAACCGATCTCAGCAACCGATCTCAGCAATCGATCTCAGCGCTCGATTGCAGTCCGGCTTCGGAGAGGGAGATCGGCAGTAGTTGCCCCATACCGAAGTTGGGAGGCGCGTCGTGAGACGTCCGCTCACAGCAGTTCTAGGCGCCCGCCACTGGCACGTACCCCTGTATGTCAGTGCCTGGGCGGACACTCACGATGTCGTGCTGGTCCAGGACGGGGAGCCCGATCAGATCACGGACATGGCCCGACGGCTCGACGCGTCCGTGTATGGGGACATCGAGGCAGCTCTGGACGCCGGACCCTTGGACCTGGCCTACGTTTTCGGGCCACACGACCGCATGGTGGACACCTGCCTGTCCCTGGTCGAGCGCGGCATCCCCTTCGTGGTCGAGAAGCCGGGCGGCCTGGGGGCCGAAGACGTGGAGCGGATTCGGGATGCCGCCGCTTCGGCAGGGGTCGCGGCGACCGTCCCGTTCGTCCAGCGCGGCGGCCCCGTGGATCACGCGCTGTCCCTGGCCGGCGCGCCGACGTACCAACGGGCGAGCTTTGTGGCCGGCCCGCCGGAGCGCTATCACGCGGCAGGCTGCTCCTGGATGCTCGTGCCCGCCCGCTCCGGCGGGGGGTGTCTGGTGAACCTGGCGCCGCACTTCGTCGACCTCTTCCTGCAGCGAAGCCGGGCCCGGCGCGTGGAACTGGTGACGGCCAATCTCTCCGCAAGCCTGCACCGCGAGGCGGTCGAGGACCATGCCACGCTGGTGCTCGCGGGCGACGACGGCAGTGAGGCCATCATCGAGGTCGGTTATGCCTTCCCGTCGAGTCCCGCCAAGCGGTACTGCTCCTACACCAGCGCCGGCGACGGGGGATACGTCGACGTGGGTACCTCCGGCGACGTCTCCTTCACGCGCGCGTCGGACGGTGTCACCGTGTCGAACTCCATCGACGTGGACAGCGACCCGCTGTACGACGTGTTCGTCCGACAGGTGGCCGACACCTGGGCGGACGGCTTTCCCGGGCTGCCTACCTTGGCCGACCTTGCCGACACAATGAGCCTCATCTGGGCCGCGTACAGGCGGTCCCCCATTGCGTCCCTGGAGGTCAGCCATGGCTGAGGTGAGCATCGACGACGTCGCCGCCCGAGCGGGCGTGCATCGCTCCACGGTTTCCCGCGCCTTCTCCCGGCCGGAAGCCGTGAATGCCGCGACCCGGAAACATGTCCTGGAGGTGGCGGAGAGTCTCGGGTACCGGGTAAACCCGCTGGCGCAAGCCCTGCGCCGTCGTGCGAGCAAGCTTGTCCCGCTGATCGTCCCGGACATCACCAACCCCTTCTACGGTGAGCTGGCGAGGACCATGGCGGCAGCGGCGGCCGACCGGGGTTACCAGTTGGTGTTGTGCGTGACCGGCGGCGAGGTGGCCCAGACCAACGCGTATCTGACATCCCTGCAGGAGATGTACGCGCCCTTCGGGATCGTCGCGCCGTCGACCACCGTGGACCTCGACGAGCTGCAGAACGTCGCGCTCGGCAGCAAGGTCGTCGTCGTCGACCGCGTCAAACAGGCACAGGTGCCGACCGTGACGGTGGACAGCGCCGAGGGCATCGCACTCGCCGTCGACCATCTGCGCGGCCTGGGGCACCGGCGCATCGCCTACGTGTCCGGCATCTCCGGGGCGTACACATCCAGGGACCGCCTGGCCGCCTACGAGGGGCTGGCCGCGGAGCTGGACATGCCGGCGATGATCCTGGACGGGGGCACCGGGCCCGATGTGGGGGAGCGGGCCGCCGAGCGCCTCGTGCACATGACACGCGAGGAGCGCCCGACAGCGGTCATCGCGGCCAATGACATGGTCGCCTTCGCCCTCATCTCCGCTCTTGGTGTGCGAGGTGTGTCCGTCCCGGACGAGGTGTCGGTGATGGGCTTCGACGGCCTGGAGTTCGGCGCCCGGTTCAACCCGCGACTGACCACCGTCCGCCAGCCCATCGCCGACATGGGAGTGATCGCCATCGACCTCGCCGAGAAACTCCTCAAGGACGGGGAGACGGGACATGTCGTCCTCGCCCCCGATCTGCTGATCCGTGAGTCGACCGCGGAGGTGCCCTGATGAGCCTGCCCGCAGGGTTTCAACACGTCGACCATGTCGCCTTCACGGTGCCCGACCTCGGCGAAGCGGTCGCCTTCTTCGTCAACGCCCTGGGCGCCGAGGAGCTCTACCGCTCGACACGCGGGCCCGACGCCCACTTCATGCCCGAACATTTCGAGGTCCCGGCCGATGCCCGTCTGGAACTCGCCATGTTGCGCATGCCGCCCAACCTCAACGTGGAGCTGTTCCAGTGGTGGAGCACGGACCAGCGGCGCGACTACCCGCGCCACTGCGATCCCGGCGGCCACCACCTGTGCTTCACCGTGGCGGACGTCGACACGGCCGTCGAGCATCTCCGGTCGCACGGCGCCCGTGTCCTGGGCGGGACGAAGGAGGTCGGCCCGGACAGCCCGCTCGTCGCTGGCAACCGGTGGACCTATCTCCGGGCGCCCTGGGGCCTGTTGATCGAACTGGTCGACCGCTCCCGCGTCCACCACCCGCCACCGCTGGTCGGGCCTGCTGACTGGACCGACCCCTCCCGAACTGGAAAGGACCTGTAGTGCGGATCATTGGCCACACCCTCGGCACGCCGGAACAGACCCTCCCCGAGGCGCTGGAGCTCTTCGCCTCCGCCGGTCTGGAGGGAGCGGAGGTCATTTACCAGAACGACTACCGCAGCGGACTGCCGGTCGGGGACGACGCGGCAGCGGCCGAGGCGGCCCGCGTGGCGGACGATCTCGGCGTACCGGTGGTGGGGCTCGCTCCGTACACCACGGGGCTCAACCATGAGGACCCGGCGCAGCGCCGGGCCGCGCTCGACGAGCTGCGGGCGACGGTGGACTGCGCTCATCGCGTGGGAGCGACCCGGATCCGCGTGTACGCGGGTTCCTGGGGAGCCGATCGAACCGACCACGCCGGACACTGGGAGCGCCTACGCGCGAGCCTTTCGGAGCTGGCGCCGCTCGCCGCCGACGCCGGAGTGCGCCTGTGCGTGGAGAACCACTTCGGAACCATGACGCAGTCGGCCAAGGAGACCGCTCGGCTGATACGTGAGGTGGACTCGCCTGCCGTTCGCGTGCTCTACGACCAGGCGAACCTCACCTTCACGCACGACGAGGCATGGCCGGAGGCGCTGCGGGAGCAGGGCGACCTGATCGGGCACGTCCACGTGAAGGACCTCGTCTTCACCGACCCGGACGCCCCCTTCGTCGCTTCCGAGACGGCCCGGGTGAAGGCGGACGAGCGGGCCGTGCGATCGCGCGTCGTCGGCGACGGCATCGTGCCCTGGTCCGACATCCTTCGGGCGGTCAAGCAGCACGGATACGACGACGTCCTCAGCCTCGAGTACGAATACCGCTGGCACCCGCAGGATCTCCCGGCTCCGGCTGAGGGCTTCGCCCGGGCCGCCCGCGTGCTGCGTTCACTCCTCGACGAGGCCGCCGGCCTCACGCCCGCGGAGGTGTCCCGATGAGCCGGCCCCCGCTGCGCGTCGGTGTAGTCGGCGCCGGGAACATCGCGCACATCGCGCAGTTGCCCACCCTGGTGGCGCGGGACGACGTCGACCTCGACGTCCTGGTGTCCCGGCGCGAGGACCCCTCCGAACTGGTCCGTCGATGGGGATTCTCCACCGCGGTCCCGACGATCGAGCAGGCCCTCGAACGTGACCTGGACGCCCTGTTCGTCCTGACCCCGAGGTCGGAGCATTTCGCCGGCGTGAGCCGCGCGTTGGAGGCGAGCGTCGACGTCTTCTGCGAAAAACCCCTCGCGACCGCGACCAGCGACGCGGAGCGGCTCGCCGACCTCGCCGACGAGCGCGACCGCGTGCTGATGGTGGGGTTCAACCGCAGGTTCGCGCCGTCCTACGTCGCCGCTCGTGACGAGTTCGGGGACGCCGGCGCCGCCTTCTGTATCGCGCAGAAGAACCGTCGCGGCAGTGAGTACCGCGCGACGTTCGAGAACGCCATCCACATGGTGGACCTGCTGCGCTGGTTCTGTCCGGGTGAACCGGTCGATGTCTCCGCCCACGCCGCCGGTGACGACCCCTGGGAGGAGGACGGCGTCTCCGCCCTGGTCCGATTCGCCGGGGGCGGCACCGGCGTCCTGACGGCGGCACGGAACGCGGGTGCGTGGGCAGAAAAGCTTGATGCCTACGGTGCGGAGCGCTCGGCCGAGGTGGTGGCTCCGGACACGGTGACCCTCACCCGGGACGGTGTGAGCACCGTGCGCTCGATGAGCCCCGAGGCATTCGGCTGGGCCACGGCGACGAACACCTTCGGGTTCGCCGCCGCCGTTCACCACTTTCTCGACCGCGTACGAGACCGTGGCGCGCCGCTGACGTCGGGGCGGGAAGCCGCCCGCACGCAGGCGCTCCTCGACGAAATCCTGCAGGCCGCCGGTCTCCCCGTGAAGGAGCAGGAGGGCCGCACCTGGTCCAGTCACGCGACGCGCTGACCCTCCGCGAGCCCCGACCGGCCCCTCATCGCGGCCGGCATCGGTGGCATCAACTTTCGAAGAAGGCTTCCGGAACCGCCGACAGCGTCGACCGGAATCGACCGGAACCCCCTGGTCCGCGGCGCCCCAGACCGCCGACTGTTCGCACAGCCCCATCCCTCACTGCACTGAGGAGCGCTCAATGGCGAACGCACCAAGAACAGCCTCACCGAAGTCCCCCTCCGCCACCGGCCACGCGGAAGCCCCGCCCCGCGGGAGGCGGTTGAACATCCTGGCGGGCACCGTCGGCCACTTCATCGAGTGGTACGACTGGTACATCTACGGCCTCCTGGCCGCCGTCTTCTCGAGCCAGATCTTTCCCGGGGGCAGCCCGGCGATGTCGCTGATCAGCGCCCTGCTGACCTACGCGATCGGGTTCGTGGTGCGTCCGCTGAGCGGCATCATCATCTCCCCCCTGGCCGACCGCTACGGCCGCCGTGTCGTCCTGGCCACCACCGTCGGCGGCATGGCCGCGGGCAGCCTGATCCTCGCGCTCACCCCGCCGTTCTCCGCAATCGGATACGCGGCGCCGCTGCTGTTCCTGTTCGCCCGCGTACTGCAGGGCATCTCGGCCGGCAGCGAGATGCAGAGCGCCATCGCCTACATGGTGGAGAACGGCTCGACCGACCGGCGCGGCCTGTTCGGCTCGTTGTCGAATATGGCCAGCGGCCTGGCGACGCTGGCCGCCACCGGCATGGGGGCGATCGTCACCTCGACGCTGGACACCCATGACCTGGAGACGTGGGGCTGGCGCATCCCGTTCGCCATCGGCGGCCTCCTCGGCGTCGTCGGTCTGCTGCTGCGCTCGCGCGCCGACGAATCCCCGGAGTTCGAGGCCGCCGTCGAGGAGTCCGCCGCCGGCCGGCAACCCGAGAACCTGCGACTGCGGGAACTGCTGCGCAGGCACCCCAAGGCACTGCTGCAAACCGCGGCTCTGTCGGCCCCCGCCGTCGCCTACTACACGTGGGCCACCTTCCTGCCCACCTACGCGCACCTGACCACCGGCCGTGACCTGGACTCCGCCTTGGCCGGGAACGCCATCGGGCTGGGCCTGCTGGTGATCAGCGTGCCGCTGTGCGGTGCCCTGTCCGACCGCATCGGCCGGCGCAAGCCGTTCCCCATCATCGGGGCCATCGGCATGGTGGTGCTCTTCTATCCGCTGCTGCTGTTGCTGCAGCACCCCGGATTCGGCGTATATGTGACGGTGACCGTCTCTGGCTGGGTGGTCCTGGCGATCTGGCAGGGGGTCTACCCGACGATCCAGGCCGAACTGTTCCCCGCCGCCGTTCGCGTGTCCGGCATCGGTGTGGCCCACCAGATCGTCATCGCGGCCCTCGGTGGGACGGCACCACTCATCGCCAGCGCCTTCATCGAGGCGGGCCACCCCATGGGCGTAGCGGTGTACATGACGGCCGTCGTCCTGCTCTGCCTGATCGTCTACCTGACCCTGCCGGAGACGGGCAGCGCAGGCACGCACACCACTTCCACCACGCCCCTTGCTGCGGTATCCGACGCCGAGCACAGCTCCACATCCACGAAATCCACGAAATCCACGAAGTCCACGGAGGACACCCCATGACCGCCCCGTCCCAGATCGCGCTGGTCACAGGGTCCAGCGGAGGCATTGGAGCCGCTACCGCCGAACGACTGCATGCAGCAGGCGCGGTGGTCATCGGCTGCGACCGCACGGCATCGGACAGCCGCCCGAAGTGGCTGGCGGACTTCCGTGAACTCGACGTCACCGACGAGCAGTCGGTGCGCGACACCGTGACCGGGATCAAGGCGGAGTACGGGGCGATCGATGTCCTGGTGCACGCCGCCGGCGTTCTCGGCAACGAGCCGGACCTGCTCACGACTTCGAGCTCCGAGTTCGCCCGGGTGATGGCGATCAACGCCACGGGTGCCTTCTCCGTACTGCGCGAAGTCGGCCTTGTCATGCAGGCCCAGAGCTCCGGCTCCATGGTCGCGGTGGCCTCGGTCGCCGCGAAGGAGGCCCGTCGCGCGTACGTGCCGTACAACGCCAGCAAGGCGGCCGTGTTGAACATCTGCTGGTCACTGGCTCTGGAACTCGGCCCGGACAACGTGTCGGTCAACTGCGTGTGCCCCGGCCCGGTCAACACCGCCATGTGGGACCAGCTCGCGACCCGCGCCGGCGGCGGCGATCCCGAGGGGGACCGGCGCGCCCGCCAAGCCCGGTCCGCGCAGATCCCGATGGGCCGGTTCGCCGAGCCGGAGGAGGTGGCGGCGACCATCGCCTTCCTCACCGACCCGACAAACCGTTACCTGACCGGCCTGAGCCTGGATGTCGCCGGTGGTGCCCGGCTGGGGATGGGCAGCTGATGGAATGCCTCCGCACGGGGAGCCGGTGACACGTCCCGGGTTCCGTGAGCCGGAGCCCGGGGCCCCCGGGAGGCGAGCTGTACCAGTGAGGGCTCACGGGCCCATCACGCGCAGGGGGCAAGGGGTCGCAGAGTGGGGAGGGAGGGATCAGGACTTCGGTGCCGGTTCGGCGATACGGGCTTCGAGGTCGGCGACGCGCCGGTCCTGGAAGCGCAGGTTCGAGCGGGCGGCCTTGAGCCGCTCGTGGAGGGTGCGGTTGTCGGTGGTGAGCTGGCGGACGCGCTGTTTGAGGGTGGTGTTCTCGGTGGTGATCCGCTGGATGGCGCCCTCGGTCCACTCAGCTTGCAAGTCGCGTATCTGGCCGAGGAGTTCGCCGATCTGAGTGCGCTGGGCGAGGATCTCGGTGTGGGCGGCTTTAAGGGCGTCCTCGGCGTTCAGGGCGCGTTCGCGCCAGGCCGCTTCGCGGTCGGAGACCTGGCCGAGGTAGCGGCGGATGTGCGTCAGGGTCGCGCCGTGCCGCAGCAGCCGGGTGGCCAGCGTGTGCCGGGCCTGGTGGGCGACGTAGTGACCGCCGAGGTCAAGCGGCTCTTCGCAGTTGAGGGTGTAGCGCCGAGAATGTAGAGCTGTTGGACGGTTGGATGTGAGTCGTCAGGAGGTGCGAGCGTCGTAGTTCTCGCGGTTTGCGAGGACCTCGGCCATGTGCGTCTGCGCCCTACGCGAAGCACTACAACCAACACCGGCCACACCAATCCCTCGGACAACGGGCGCCGGACCGACTCACCGAACCCGGACCACCTACCGCCACTGACCACACTCGCGTCCTTCGACTCGATCGACTCGGCGGCCTCATCCACGAATACACGCAGGTCGCATAGGGTGACACCGTTTTCGACACCCACAGGCCACGAGGTAACGGATGGCGTCGATCATCTGCCGGTGGCAGTAGCCCTCCGGCTGCCCGCTCCTGCCCTCAAGCCATCCCGGCACCGGCAACAAGCCCCGAACCTCGTCCGGTCGCTCGTGTCGCCTTCACTACGATGAGCACTCCAACGGACGGGGGGGATTCGTGGAGGATGCGCGTCTTAGCGAGCTGGCCGCTCGTGTACGGGAGTTCGGCGAAGGCGGAGATCCGCGGCGCGTACTCGAAGACGACGCCTTGGCTGTTGCGGCGGAACTCTTCGCGTCGGTGGGTGGGCGACCCGAAGAAGCCGACCCCGATGCCCTTCACACCATTGCCGCGTTCTATTGGGCCCGGTCCCTGGCGCACGAGGGCGGCACCTTCGCTGCCCGGGATCTCGAGACGGCGATCAGTGTATTCGGTCTGCTTTACCTGGTCGATCACCGGCGGGTGCCGCGTGAGCTGTGGCCCCGGCTCGCCGATGAGACCGGATACGACCCGTGGAGCGACCCGCTGGAACATGCGGCAGATCTGGTCGTCGGTGCTGAGGAGGCAGCCCTCGCTCTGGAGGCCGCGCGCTCCCGTTGGGGTGCCGGACACGGAACGCCATGGTGGTGGGCGGCCGATGCCTACGTCGAAGCAGGACGACATGCGCTGATCGACGTGGCCGACGGGATGCTCTTCAGCCGCGCCTGTGCCGTGGCGGACGAACAGATCGCCGTTCTGCGCGACAGCGGCCGCGCCGAGGACGTCGCCGAACTCGCGGAGACGCTGTTCGCCGCGGGGCTGCTGCGCGTCAGCCCGTATCTGGGGAACATGTCGGGACTGTCCTTCGAGTCGGCTCATGATCTGTGGCGCAAACGCCAAGCTCGGCACCGCTCGGTCCACCCCGACGATTCCGTCGCACCAGAAACTGCGGAGATGCCCCCTCCACTGGTCGCCGCCGAGGAGGCGGTCCGGTATCTGCGTGAGGCCGCCGACCTGTCGCGCGAGCACGAGCGGGGACGTGTCCTCAAGGCGTTGGCTGAAGCCCTGTCCATGGTCGCCGGTCTCAAGCAGGAGTCGCATGACGAAGAGATCCCGGCGGCTGCCCGTGAGGCGTTCGACTTGCTGGACCCGGTCCGGGATCCCCTCACCCATCTATAGCTGCTGAGAATCCTGTGCTTGTCCGGCGAGCTCTCGCTGCCCGGCAACCTTCAGGACGTGCTGCCCCTGCCACTGGCAGCCGTCCGGGACCGACAGGGGATGCGGGAGGCCGCGAGCGTCCTCGCCGAGGCGCTCACGCTTGCGGAGGAGGCCTGCCGGCCCGACCTGGAGTTCCAGCTGATCGAGGCCGCTGACCGCGAACTGCCGGACCTGCCCACGGCTTCCTACCGACGTCGCCGCTGGGCCAGCGAGGTGCACTGTCTGGCGGACAATCGCCTGGGCTGCTTCGCAGGGCTGATCCGAGTGGAGGAAACCGCAGGTCAGCTCCGCAACCGCGCGGACGAAGAGGGCTGGCCCCCCGAGGAACGCGCGGCGACCCTCATCCACCTCGCCGCCCACGCCCGGGAAACGAGGAGGAACACCTCGGCCGCGCTCTGACAGCGGAGGCGCGGGAGCTGGCTCCGGAGCTGTGCCGCCGGTGTGGTCCCGCACTGGGCTACCTCAGGGCTGTCCCGTAATGACCTCCGGTGTGATGGTGGCCAGCGCGGCTCCTCCTATCCAGCCAGCGTGAGGTTGTGCAGACGGGCGATGCCGAGCATGGCGTAGTGGACACCGTCGCCTTGGAGGCGGCAGTCGCGCAGGATCTTCCACGCCTTCATGCGGGCGAAGGCGTGCTCGACGCGAGCACGGACTTTCCGGTGGGAGGTGTTGTGGTCCTCTTTCCAGGCTGGGAGTTCGGTCTGGCCGGGTTCGCGTCGGTGCGGGATGACCAGTCCAGTGCCCCGGTAACCACCGTCGGCGATCACGGTGGTGTGACCGACAGCGGCCTTTGCGCCGGAGATTTCCCATGCCTTGCAGTCGTTGCGGTTGCCCGGGACAGGCCGGCCGACGGCGACAACGAACCGGGTGTCGGCGTCGATGACGACCTGGTGGTTGGTCGAGTAGCGGTAGTTTTTCGACTGCTCGGCGACGGTGTGATCGCGGGTGGGGACCAAGGTGCCGTCCGCGATCAACACGGTGCCGTCGCGGAACCGCTTACGGGTCTGGAGAGCGAGTAATGGCCCGAGGTGGTCGATGATGCGGCCAGCGGCCGACTTCGACACCCCGAACAACGACGCCAACTGCCGAAAGGTCAGGTTCGTCCGCCAGTACGCGACGACCAGCAGGACCCGGTCCTCCAGCGGCAAGCTCCACGGCCGGCCCTGCGTGCCTGGTCGGTTCTTTCACGCCGCGAGGCTGTGATCAGCTTGCCGAACTGCTGTGGGCTCAGCCCGGTGAACGGGGCTATCCAGGATGACTTCGACGCCGTGATCACACCAGACACGTGGGAATGATCCCGGAGGTGAACAGCCACCTGACGCTGATCAGTCCGTCTCCGCTGGCAGGACCCACCGATGCGTCCATCAGCCACCGCAACTCGGCATCCTGGTAATGATCCGCGACGCCAGACCATGCCAGGCCACGACCTGCCGGATGTGGACGGTGACGGCCGGAGTGACTTCGCGGGACGGCACCGCAGCTCACCAGCCAGTGCGCACAGCGGCGTGCGCCAGCGGGCCCCGGTCTCGGTGCGGCCGGATCTCCCCCGGCCAGGCGTGATGCCGTTGAGTAACCCAAAACCAACGTGGCGAAGATAAAAATATACACCGTGTAGACTTTCTGGGCAGGGAGCAGCCCTGCTCCCCGCGAGACCTTCCTGGAGGAGCAATGCAGAGGCAGAACTGGCTCATCACCGGCGTCAGCACGGGCCTGGGACGTGCCTTCGCCCAGGCCGCCCTGGCTGCCGGTCACACCGTTGTCGGCACGGTCCGCTCCGAGGAGGACCTGCGGGCCTTCGAGGGGCTTAAGCCCGGTTACGCTCGCGGCCGCATCCTGGACGTGACGGACGACCACGCCGTCTCGGATGTGATCACGGAGGTGGAGCGAGGTGTCGGTCCCTTGGATGTCGTCATCGCCAACGCCGGCTACGGCCTGGAGGGCACCTTCGAGGAAACCCCGCTGGCCGAGGTGCGGCGGCAATTCGAGATCAACGTATTCGGGGCAGTGGCCACCCTGCAGGCAGCACTGCCCCACATGCGCCGACGCCGCCGCGGACACCTGATGGCCGTCACCTCCATGGGCGGGCTCATGGCCGTGCCCGGCATGTCCGCCTACTGCGGCAGCAAGTTCGCCCTGGAAGGCATCCTCGAAGCACTGGGCAAGGAGGTCGCACAGTTCGGGATCCACGTGACGGCGATCGAGCCCGGCTCCTTCCGCACCGACTGGGCCGGACGGTCCATGACACGCGCCGCGCGGACCATCGACGACTACGACGAGCTGTTCGATCCCATCCGTGAAGCGCGGCAGAAGGCAAGCGGGAACCAGCTCGGCAACCCGGCCAAGGCCGGAGAAGCCGTCGTGCGCATCGCCTCGGTCGACCAGCCGCCGGCCCACCTCGTCCTGGGCTCGGACGCGCTGCGGCTGGTCACCACTGCGCGCACTGCCGTGGACGAGGACATCCGCGCATGGGAGACGCTCTCCCGCACGACCGACTTCGACGAGGGTGCTCAGCTCTGATGCCCAGCCACCACCCCGCGCGGAGCCGACGCAGCACCGAACGCAAGGGCGATCTGCGGGAGCGGGCCATCCTGGACACCTGCGAAGCCCTGCTCGCGCACAAGGGCTACAACGCCATGACCGTCGGCGACATCGCCCAGGGCGCCGGCATCACACGCGGCGCCCTGTACTTCTACTTCGGCTCCAAGCAAGAAGTAGTTGTGGCACTCGTGGCGCGTACCGTCGAGCACCTGTGGGAGCGGTCCCGGACCACCGCGCAGACCGACGAGCCCCGCCAGGCCATCGCAGAAGCCATGCAGCGCACGGTAGAGCTGTGGAACGAGCACGGCCTGGTCATGCGCACGGCGATCGACCTGTCGTTGACCGTGCCGGAGATCGGCGAGCTGTGGAGCCATACAGCGGACTTGTTCATCACGGCCATCACCGCCGTCCTGGAACGGGCCGGCATCCAGGCCGGCACCGAACCAGAACAAGCCTCAGCGATGGCACGCGCCCTGTGCTGGATGATCGAGCGGACCTTCTACCACGCCTCACAAGAGTCCCGCGAGACGCTGCAAGGGGCATCCGCGACCTGCGAACACATCTGGCTGACCAGCGCCGGTCTGACCACCTGACGGACGTGGCGTGACGGTCAGGCGCGAAACCGAACCCCGTGGCTTCCAGCCCTACCGTCCATTGTGCTTCCCCGGTGGACACCCCACGAGGCACAAACATCCTCTCCCAGCTCGAGCACCAGCAGCTGACGTTCAAAGCTCTCGTGCATGACCTTCCGAACTAGGTAGCGAGATCTGGAAGATCACTTACGGGACAGCCCTTAGTAGGACTCCGTTAGGTCTTTCTCGATCTTGGAGTCGTGGAGGTCCTGGTGGGCAGGGTTTGGTGGCAGGTGGTGCAGATGCCGGTCCAGCACCTCAAGACGTCCTGGGGGGTCTCGAGGACTTGGTAGAGGGTGAGACCGGCCCGGGCACTTTTGGGGCCAGGCGCTGTTCGGTGAGGAAGGCGTGGGCGGCGGTCACGAGGGTGACGTGGTGGTGCCAGCCCGGCCAGGAACGCCCTTCGAAGTGGTCCGGGCCCAGGCCGTGCTTGAGTTCGCGGTAGTCGTGCTCGATGCGCCAGCGGACCTTCGCCAGACGGACCAGGTCGGCGATCGGGGTGTCGGCCGGCAGGTTGGACAGCCAGTAATCGGTCGGCGCCTCGGCGCCGGCGGGCCATTCGACCAGTAGCCAGCAGTCGGGCAGGATCCCGTCCCACCAGCCCTGTCCGGCCGAGGCCGCAGCTTTGATCGGGCGCTCGACGGCCTTGCCGGCGGGACGGACACGCACGGCGGCTAAGCGGGAACGTAACTCCCCTCTCGAGCCGTGCCGCCAGGTGAGCGGGGTGAATGCCTCTTGATCAAGGCCGGCGGCAAGGGCCGCCAAGGACGGTGCTGGATGCCGGTAGCGGGGCTGTGGCCAGCAGCCGACGGGCCCGTTGCGGGTTGGGGCCTCAGGCTCCGCGTCGAACGGGTGGGCGGTCACATCGCCGCGGACGGCCAGCACGTAGGCGACTTGGCGGTCGGACAATGCGGCTCGCAGATGCGCGTTGGTGCCGTAGGCGGCGTCAGCCACCACAGCCGGCGGCCTCATGCCCCAGCCGGCGAGCGTGTCGAGCATGTCCAGGACCAGGCGCCACTTCTCGCTATGCCTGATGTCCGCCGGGATCCGCGCGAGGTCCCGGCGGACGGTGTCCGATACCCACTCCTCAGGCAGGAACAGACGCCATTGCAGCGGGCAGGAGGCGGTGTCGGTGGCGGCGTGGATACTGACCGCGACCTGGCAGTTTGCTCTCTTTCCCAACGCCCCGCAGTACTGCGGAGCCACCCCGGCCGACATCCGGCCGTCCTTGGGCACCGACACATCGTCGATCACCCACGCCGCCGGACCGATCAGCGGCAGCATCCGTTCGCAGATCCTGCGCTGCACCGGCACCGGATCCCACGTGGACTGGTTCACGAACTGCTGCAGGTTCTGCTCGTTGCCGTCCGGTAATCGCGAGGCCATGGCCTGGATGGACTTGCGCCGACCGTCCAGCATCAGTCCGCGCAAGTAGCAGTCGCCCTTGGCCCGCTGGTCCTTCCGCGGCACCGAGGCGAACACATCCGCCACGAACAACGCCAACGTCGCCCGTACACGGTTCACTTCATGTGCATCCACCCAACCCAACATGCTCCCGTACAGGCCCGACCGGAAGACCTAACGGAATCCTATTAGTACGGCTGAAGGGGTTGGACTATCCGTTGTGTGCTTCGAGCTCGGTCGCCAGCGTCTGTTGGGTGGCCGCCCACGACGCCAGGAGCGCTAAATTGTCAGCGGTCGGTGTGCCCGCGGGTGCGGTGTAGACGTTGAGGTGCAGGCCGGGTTCGGCGGGCAGTTCCAGGGACTCGACGTCCAAGTCGAGCTGGCCCACGATCGGATGGCGCACACGCTTGCGGCCGGACCGGTGCAGCTGCACGTCCTGAGATGCCCACCGCTGCCGAAATAGCTCACTGCACGTTGACAGTTCGCCGACTAGGGCGATCAGCTCCTCGTCGTGCGGATTGCGACCGGCTTCCATGCGTAGCTTCGCGGCCGCGTCACCGGCAATTTGGTCGTAGTCGACAAAGAAATCTCTGGCCGCCTCGGGGTTTAGATAGACGAACCGCGCTGTGTTCGCGGGCCGTCGCGGGTCGGCCAGCACCGGCGAATACAGCGCGCGAGCGAGTTGATTCATGGCGAGCACGTCATAACGGCCGTTACCGATCAAGGCCGGCGCATCGGAGATCGCGTCGAGCACCTGCTGCAGCGTCGAGCGCACCGTCACGGCAGGCCTACGCCGACGTGGGCCGCTGGGCGCCCTGGATTGGCGCGCGAGGTGGAACAGGTGGTCGCGCTCGGCCTCGTCGAGTTGCAAGGCAGAGGCCAACGCGTCGAGCACGCCATCGGAGGCACCGGCGAGGCTGCCGCGCTCCATGCGCACGTAGTAGTCGACCGATACCCCCGCCAGTAGCGCTACCTCCTCGCGGCGCAGACCTTTGACCCGACGGTTGCCGCCGTAAGCGGGCAGGCCCGCCTGCTCGGGTGCGATGCGGGCGCGACGCGAGCTGAGAAACTCCCGGATCTCGGTGCGTAGATCCATCGTGGCCATCCCCTCACCGTAAGCCCGTCCCGCAGTCTAAGGGGTACCCGATGCGGTCGTCGCGATGCCGCCGTCTACCGGGATGATGGTGCCCGTGAGGTAGGACCCAGCCCGGCTAGCGAGAAACACGGCGATACCCGCCATGTCGTCGTCGCGGCCGAGCCGGCGCAGAGGGGCCGCCGCCGCGATCGTGTCGCCGATGGCATCGAGCGTGGACGCCATCATCTGCGACGGGAACACTCCCGGTGCTACCGCGTTCACCGTGACGTGCTGTGGGCCCAGCTCTCTGGCAAGCACTCTGGTGAGTTGATGGAGTGCCGCTTTGCTGCTGGCGTACGAGTAGTTGGGCGACTGGGCGACGTGGATGGCGGCGATACTGCCGATGTTAATGATCCGCGCGGGATCATCGGCGGTGCCCGCCCTGCGAAGTGCGGGGAGCAGCGCCTGCACCAGCCAGAACGGCGACTTGAGGTTGAGGTCGATCACTGCGTCCCAGGCCTCGTCCGGGAACGTCCCTAGCGGCTCGCGCCACATCGCTCCCGCGTTGTTGACAAGGATGTCCAGGCGTTCCGAGTCGACCTTGACAAGATCAGCGAGGCGCTGACACTCGTCGTGCCTGGACAGGTCGGCGGGGATTGCTTGAACGTCGCCGAATTCGGACAGTAGATGCTGTGCCTCCGCGCACGTGTCTGCCTTGCGTGAGCTGATGACGACGCGGGCGCCCGCCTGGAGAAGGCCGCGCGCTATCATCATCCCAATGCCCCTGGTGCCGCCAGTGACAAGGGCGTACTTCCCACGCAGATCGAAAAGTTCTGTGTGAGTGGTGAATTGGTTGTCCGCCATTGGTCTCCGTCCCTTCTGTCGTGGAAAAATGCGCCGACACGGTCGCGCATTCGGGGCAGCTGAATTGAACTGATGGGGGTAAAGCTGCAGTGCGTGTCCATGGAGTGTTGTCGGCGCTTTCGACTCGACCAGGTTGACAGGCGTTTGGGACGTCTGGGAGACCCTGGTGATACAGGTACTGTGAGATCCCCCTTGCCTGGTGCGCTGACTCATCCCGGATCCACCGGCTTGATTCCCGATTGACCATTTCGGGGTCGTGCAGGCCGTGTTGGGGCTGAGTTGCGGATTCGGGCATGGGGTGGCCGCTGGTCTGCCCAGCAGGTCTCGGGCCCCTTCGGGCAGGTCGGTCACGGAGCGTCAGAGGGCCAGCGGTGCATGCACCGTGCTGAACAGCTGGGTGAAGTCCTCGCTCCAGGGCCGTTCGGGCATGTGCGGGGTGAGGCGGCGGGCGGAGCGGGCCAGGCGGCCGGGCACGTTGATCAGGCGGTCACGGATGGTGGCGGTGGTCGTGTGGGGCTCGAATATTCATCGCTCCTGGTCAAGAGGTATATCTGTACTCGTTGATCACACCGCCGAGGATGCGGGTGCGCAGGACTCTGCGGCTGGCCGGCTTCAGGACTGGAGGTGGTTGTCCATGGACTGGGGGAGGTAGTTGGCATCGGGCCCGGTGGGGGCGGTGCTCGTTGTAGTGCCTCTGGTACGTGGCCAGGACGTGGCGCGCGTGAGCTTCGTCGAGAATGAGTATGTGGTCGAGGACTTCTCGGCGGAGGGTGCCGATCACTCGTTCGCAGTGGGCGTTGGCCTTCGGTGCGCGGACCGGTGTCTTGATGATCTCGATGTCCTCGGCCTGGAACACGGCGTCGAAGGCTTCGGTGTACTTGCTGTCGCCGTCCCGGATGAGGAAGCACAGCGAGTCCATGCGCATGCCCAGGTCGGTGGCGAGGTTGCGGGCCTGCTGGGTGGCCCAGGCCGCGGTCGGGTGTGCGGTGACGCCGACGATGTGCAGGCGCCGGGTGCCGTGCTCGAGAAAGACCAGGGCGTACAGGCGGTGCAGGCTGATGGTGTCGATGTGGAGGAAGTCGCAGGCGATGAGGCCGGTGGCCTGCGTAGAGAGGAACTCGCGCCAGGTTGGGCCAGTGTGGCGGGGTGCGGGGTCGATTCCTGCGGCGTGGAGGATCTGCCAGACGGTCGACGCGGCGATCGGGTGTCCGAGCCAGGCCAGTCCACCTTGAATCCGGAGATGGTCCCATCGGCTGTTCTCGCGGGCAAGGCGCAGCACGAGGTTCTTGACGGCGGCCTGCGTGGGCGGCCGTCCGGGACCTCGGCGTCGTCGGGAGTAGTCCCATCGGCGGGCGACGAGTCTGCGGTGCCAGGCCAGCAGCGTGCTCGGTGTGACCGGGAAGACCTTGGCCCAGCGGCGGCGGGGGATCAGCGAGGACGGGGCTGCGAACCAGAGACGGTCCGCCGGCTCGTACCATCCCTTGCAGTTGGCGTCGTAGCACAGCGTTTTCGTGCCGGAGGACGAGAAGCTCAGCCTCCTTCGAGGTGTCCCGCCGTAGGAGCACTGCTGGGACAGAGAGAAGACGTCGAGTCATCCGGTAGAGAAGCGACACGACCATCCAACCAGGATCGCAGTGCCACGCGGAGGCCGTGGCGTTTTGACCAGCAGCGATGAATATCCGAGCCCCACAGGAACTGCTGGTGCTGCGGCACGAGAACGCGGTCCTGCGCCGCCAGTTGGCCGGACCGGTCCGCTATGAGCCTGCCGACCGGTTCTGGTTCGCCGCCCTGTTCGGGCTGATACTCCGGCGCCACTGGCTCAAGATCTTCCCTGTCACCCCCCGGCACCCTGCTTGCCTGGCACCGAAGGTTCATCGCCGCAAAGTGGGACTACACCGCGCGCCGGGGCACCGGTTGCCCACCCACCCCGGCAGCGATCAAGAATTCGTCCTGCGACTGGCCCGGGAGAATCCGACGTGGGGGCACCGGCGGATCCATGGGGAGCTGACCCGACTCGGGCATCGGATCGCCGCCTCGACCGTCTGGGAGATCCTCAACGCGGCCGGCATCGACCCTGCGCCACGTCGCTCAGGCCCCACCTGGCGCCAGTTCCTGACCACGCAAGCCGAGGGCATCATCGCGGCAGACTTCTTCCACATCGACACCGCCCTCGGCAGGCGGTTGTATGCACTGGTGTTCCTCGAGCACGGCACCCGGCGACTGCGCATCACCGGGGTCACAGCCCGCCCGACACGGGAATGGGCGGTGCAGCAGGCGCGGAATCTCACCGCCGACCTGGGCGTGCGATTCTTGCTGCGCGACCGCGATGGCAAGTACGGCGAGGCGTTCGACGCCGTCTTTGAAGCCGAGGAGATGGACATCCTCACAAGTGCGCCACAGGCTCCCCGTATGAACGCACACTGCGAACGCATCATCGGCAGCATCCGACGCGAAGCCCTCGACCACATCCTCATCATGAACGAGACCCACGCCCGCCACATCCTCGCCGCCTACGAACAGCACTACAACGAACACCGACCCCACCAGGCCCGCAACCAGCTACCACCCGACGCCCACAAACAACCTGTTGCGGCGCATGCCCTCAGCACCAGCAAAGCCCTGCGCACCCGGATCCTCGGCGGCCTCATCAACGAGTACAGATACGCGGCATGACATGCAGCGATGACTTTTCGAGCGGCACAGCCGTGGACCGACGCGCAGTGGGGCGTAACTTCTCCCGCGCGATCCGCGAGCACCTGCGCGAGCGCGGCATCCGGGCAGCGATCCCCGTCCCGGCGGACCAGCGGAGCCACCGGCTCCGTCGGGGCGGCCGAGGCGGCCGGCCACCGGCCTTCGATCGCGAGACTTACAAGCAGCGCAGCACCGTCGAGCGGTGCGTCAACCGCCTGAAACAGTGGCGAGGCATCGCCACCCGCCACGAGAAGACCGCCACCGTCCATCTGGCCGGACTCCACACCGCGGGCGCCTTCCTCTGGTCCGCCCAGTGATTCCGGACGGCGCTGCCTAGCGCTTGTCGACGGCGAGTTCGCCGTTCAGGATCACCACGCGGAGGTCGCGTACGTTGCGGATGTCCGTGGTGGGATCGGCGTTCAGCACGAGCAGGTCGGCGCGCTTGCCAGGGGCCACCGTGCCGAGGTCGGGGCGGACACACTGCCGCGACGCACCGCTGGTGCCTGCGGCCAGTACCTGGGTGGGCGTCATCCCGGCCGCCACCATGAGTTCGGCCTCTTCCAGAGTGTTGGCTCCGAACAGGCCCCGACCGCTGAAGGTGTCGCTGCCCAGCGCGATGTGCACGCCGGCCTCGGCGACCTTCCGGAGATTGCCACGGGCGTCCGGGTGGGCGTCGTCGATCCAGAGCGTGGGTGTGTAGGTGATGCCGTGTTCGAGCATCAGGTCGATGAGCGAGCGGTCGGTGAGGGGCTCGACGGTGACCCCGTGCTCCAGGCCGTCTGCCCCGGCCTCGATCGCCTCGCGTGCCGCGGCTTGCTGGGTGGTGTGGACGGTGACCCGAAGACCCCGCTCGTGCCCGGTCTCGATACCCGCCCGAAGGAGGTCAAGGGGAAGCCGTTCCAACTCGACACCATCCGGAAAGGCAGGATTCTGCCAGAGGTATTTCGGCCCGCCGGAGTGTGGGCACGCCCCCTCTGACAGGAGTTTGATCGCGTCCACCTTGCGGTCAGCCAGGTGGTGCACCAGGTCGCGGATCTCCTGCACGCTGCCGGCCTCTCTCGTGAAGCGCTCGCGCGCCCAGGGGTTGTCGCTGAAGACAGTGGCGGCGGGGTGCCCACCGCGTCCGGTGATGCCGCAACCGGTCGCCAGCAGTCGCGGGCCACTCAGCGTGCCTGCGGCGATTCTGGCCCGTGTGGCCAGGATTCCGTCCGTCGGATCGCCCACCGACTTGATGGTGGTGATCCCGTGGTCGAGGAACAGCCCGAGCCGTCCGGGAAGCTCGTTCTCCTCGAAGGCCCGCATCGAATCGGGATCGGAGACCGCGCGCACGTCGTAGAAGTGGATATGAGTGTCGATCAGTCCCGGCATGACCCATCCTCCGGCGGCATCCACCTCCTGTCTGCCCCTGAGCGGCTCGGCCGATACGGAAGCGATCCGTGCGCCGTCGACGGCGACGTCATACAGACCGGTGAGCGCCTGGCGGCCGTCGAAGACACGTGCGCGACTGATCACGAGGTCGTAGGTCGCAGGACCGCGAGCCTCGGCGCTCGCGATCGCTTCGTCTTTCTGGTTCATCGCTCTCACTCCTGGCACGTTCTGAGTAGGTGTTCAGGTTCGGGTGCGTGTAGATGGACCGTGCCGCCGCTGACACCGGGAGCCGGGAGGCCCTGGAGCACCGCACCCCGGAGCAAACTGCAACTAAGCGAGTTACAGTTGGGGCGTGCGTCAAGACGCAGGACGTGTATGCGTCACCGCTGAATCAGCGGTCCTTCGCTTCGTTGTCGGAGGCCAGTATCTGCTGCAGCAGGGCGGCGATCGTCGTCCGGCCGAGCCGCTCCTCCAGAGCTCGCTCCGCGTTCTGGAACTCGACGTCAAGCAGATTGCCGATGTTGCGGCCGACCACGCACGCCCCGCTGGGCGGATGGAGGTGCCTCGAGAAGACCTGCTCCCCCTCCACGGCGGCGTACGCGTCATAGAGCGTGATGTCCCGCGGGGTGCGAGCAAGGGACCAGCCACCTCCACGCCCCTCGGTGGACCGCACCAGGTGAGCGTCTCGCAAGCGGCCGAGGATGCGCCGCACAAGAACTGGATTGCTTTCGAGGCTGTCCGCGATCTCCGCGGAAGTCAACGAGCCTCCACGCCGGTGCGCCAGCATCGCAAGCGCGTGAATCGCGACCGCGCTCCTGCTGCTGAGCCCCGCCATCTCCGACTCCTGTCGCCGCCAGCAAACTGCCACCAAACTAGTTGCAGATGATTCGATGGTCAACCGAGTCGTCCGGGGACCTCGGACCTGAGCAGGCCGGATGCACCCTGGTCGGCTCATCGCCTTCATGACCCGACGCCTTCGGGGGCTTGCCGCATCCACTACGAGATACGCGCCTACCTCCACCAGGGGCTCCTCCGACTCGGGTGCTCGGGCGGGCCCATCGTCCGTGATGCCGGCATCAGCGACACGACCCGGGGCCGCACAGGTCTGATCGAACGCGGCGAGTTCACACGGATCCTGCAACGCCTCGACGAGTGACAGCTGCCCCGCCTGCACTTCTCATTCCGAAACGATCGATCAGTCGCCGCGGGCGACCGGCTCGGGATCCGCGTCGAGCGCCTCGGAGACTGCGTCGCCGTTCGCCATCGCCCGCTCGGCCAGCATGTGGACCGGGTCGATCAGCGCCGCCCCGAGAGCTCCGGTCACGCCCGCAGCCCGTCCAGCGCCGTGTCGATCGCCGCCAGGGCCGCAGCCCTGTCGAGCCCCGCCCTCGATACGAGCGAGAGACCTTGGACCAGGTAGAGCAGCATCTGGGCCTGGGCCGCGGGACGGGCTTTGTCGGTGACCTCTCCGGCGGCCTGCGCGCGGCGGAGCGCGTCGGTGACGATGTCGGTGAACCGGTGGTACGAGCGGGTGACGATCTCCGTGGCTTCGCTGTCCTGGGGGACGAGTTCGGCGGTCGTGTTGCCGACCAGGCAGCCCTGCGGCACGCCCACGTCGGAGATCAGTTCGTCCAGCCGCGCGGGATGGGTCAGGATCTCCCGCAGGGCGGGCAGGAGCTGGCTGGTGTCGAGGGCGGTGATCAGGTGCCGCTCGTACACCTCCCAGTAGAGCCTGACGGCTTCGAGGTAGAAGCGGCGCTTGTCGCCGAATGTGCCGTAGAGGCTGCCGCGCTCGACGGCCAGCGCATCGACCAGGTCCTGGACCGACGTCGCCCCGTACCCCCGGGACCAGAACAGTTCGAGTGCCCGCTCCAGCGCTTGTTCCTTGTCGAACTCGCGGGGGCGTCCGGTTCGTGCCACGTGCCCGATACTACGACTTCTTGACTCCTTGTTCAAGAAGTCGTAGCTTCCGTTGAGTCACTTCTTGAACGCACGCACAGAAGTCGGTCGCTCGCCGGCCGGCACGAAGGGCGAAGCAATGGAATTCGCAGGCAAGACGGCACTCGTCACCGGATCCGGCGCGATCGGCGGACTCGGGCACGCGACCGCCAAGGTTCTGGCCACGGGCGGAGCCGACCTGATCCTGACCGGCACCGATCCACAGCGCGGCGCCCAGGTCGTGGAAGACCTCGGCGCAGCCGGTGGCACTTCCGCCGGGACGGTGCGTTTCGTCGCCGCCGACGTGTCCGATGTGGCGGGCGTGCGGCAGCTGGCCGCGGACGCAGGAGCCGTCGACATCCTGATCAACAACGCAAGCGTCATGACGTTATCCCCGACCACCGGGCAGGATCTCGCGAGCTACGACGCCGCCTTCGCGGTCAATGTGCGTGCCCCGTTCCTGCTCACCGCTCTGCTCGCGGAGAAGATGGCCGCGGGCGGCGGCAGCATCGTCAACGTCAGCTCCACCGCGGCCGGCCTCGGCATGCCGGGCATGGCCGTCTATGGCGCCACCAAGGCGGCGCTCGAATCGCTGACCCGCACCTGGGCGGCGGAATTCGCCGAGTCGAACGTGCGGGTCAACGCCGTCGCTCCGGGCCCGATGCGCACCTCGAAGGTGGTCGCGGCGATGGGACCGGACATGGGTGGCATGGGCCTGGCCACCGTACTCAAGCGCACCTCCGACCCGGCCGAGGTGGCCCACGTGATCGCCTTTCTCGCCAGTGACCGGGCCAGTTACATGACCGGCGCGATCGTGGCCGTCGACGGTGGCCGCACCGCAATCTGAAAGGGGCCAGAAACATGGATCGTCTCGCGGGAAAGCACGCGCTGATCACAGGAGGGACGAGCGGCATCGGCCTGGAAACGGCCCGCGAGTTCCTCGCCGAGGGGGCGACTGTCGCCATCACCGGCCGCTCTCAGGAAAAGCTGGACGAGGCAGCACGGCAATTGGACGGCCCGCTGCTGACCATCGCCAGTGACGCCGGCGACGTACCCGGCCAGGCGGCGCTCGCGGCGCGGCTCCGGGCGGAATGGCCGAAGCTCGACATCCTGATGAGCAACGCCGCCGACGTCACCCACCTCCCCATCGAGGCATGGACCGAGGAGGCGTTCGACAGGCTCCTCGCGACAAATCTGAAGTCGCCGTTCTTCCTGATCAGGGACCTGCTACCGCTCTTCTCGCAGCAGTCCTCGGTCATCCTCGTCGGCTCGGTCTCCGCCTACATCGGACACGAGAACGCGACGGTCTACGGTGCGGCCAAGGCGGGCCTGCTCTCCTACACCCGCGGGCTGACCCATGAGCTGAAGGACCGGGGCGTTCGCGTCAACGGACTGAGCCCGGGCCCGACGATCACCAACGCGTTCGCGCCGCTGGGCCCCGAGCGCCAGGCCGCCCTCTACGAAGAACTCCGGCAGACCGTGCCTCTCCATCGCCTGGGAACCGCCACCGAGCTGGCGAAGGCAGCGGTCTATCTCGCCTCGGACGAATCCACTTACACCGCGGGGACTGTGCTGCGCGTTGACGGGGGCATCGGGCAGCTCGCGTACTAGTACTGCACGGGCGGGGCACCCGGATCGCCTCCTTCACGGTGGTGAACTGCGTGCAGCCGTTGGTGTTCCCGCTCGTGACGGTGAAGGTGAGCGGGCGGCCATAGACATCGCAGGCCAGGTGGATTCTGCTGGTCAGCCCACCTCGAGAACGGCCGAGACCGGGACTGTGCAGCCCCCTCTTCGGGCCCCCGCCACATGCAAGGCCCGGCCGCCAAAGGGACCGCCGTACGAGTCGTGCCAGGGCAACGCGGGCGGCGTCGCAGCGGCCGACCGGGGCCACGAGTACAGATATACCTCTTGACCAGGAGCGACGATTATTCGAGCCCCACAGGGGCATATGGGCGTCGCGGAAGTGGCGTGCGTGAGTCCGGGCCGGTGATCCGAACGAGGCCGCGCGGGTGGTTGGGAAGTGGCGACCGCAGTACGTGACGGCCGGATCACCCGCTTTTGTTGTCGTCGGCGCCCGGTGGGCGGGCTGAGGTCGGTGGCTGGGGGTGCTGGTTCGTCTCCTGCCCTGGGGTGGCAGCCCAGGCGTTGAGCAGGGACAGGTTGTCGTGCGAGGGGGTGCCGGCCACCGCGGTGTAGGCGACCAGGAGCAAGCCTTGCTCGGCGGGAAGGTGCATGACCTCGAAGGCCAGCTCGAGGCTGCCGACGACGGGGGGCTTGAAACCTTTGACACCGCGGGGGTGGACCCGGACGTCGCACCGTGCCCAGAAGACCCGGAACTCCTCGCTGCAGGTCGACAGCTCCCCGACGAGCTGGGTGAGTGCGCGATCGTGCGGATCGCGCCCGGCCGCTGCCTGCAGGTGACCGACCATGTCACCAGCGACCTTCGGCCAGTCCACCCAGAAGTCGCGGGCCCGGGGGTCGAGGAAGGTGAAACGGGCGAAGTTCGCCGGACGCCGCGGATCCTCGAGCACCGGTGCGTAGAGCGTCCTGCCGAGGTGATTCATGGCCACTACGTCCAGCAATGGGGCCGCGCACCAGCGCGGGCACGCCGACCAGCGCGTCGAGCACCGCCTGCACCCCGGGAGCCACTGAAGAAGCGCCCGCCCGACGCGTCCGAGGCCGGGCAGCGGGTTGGTCGGCACGAGCCAGGTCGAAGAGATGCTCCCGCTCGACGTCATCGAGTTGCAGCGCACGTGCGATGGCGTTCAGCACGCTGTCCGAGGCCACGGCGAGCTTGCCTCGCTCGAGCCGGTTGTAATAGTCCACACTCAGCCCGGCGAGGGTCGCCACCTCTTCGCGCCGCAGCCCCGGAACCCGCCGACCACGCATCGGCACCGACAGCCCCGCCTGCTGCGGCGTAATGCGTGCCCGCCGCGAGGACAGGAACTCCCGGATCTGACGTCGCTGGTCCATACATTCGATGCTAGGTCGGCTGCCTGGAACGAGGGAGGACCTGCCAGTACCTGGTTCAGCAGGGCCTCGACCCCGGCATCGAGGTCTGGCCTGCTTGATGGCGTGACGACCAGAACGCCTTCGTGCAGTCGCCCGCAGCGACAGTTCGACTCGCTCTTCCCCGTGGCTGAGCCGGACGCTGCTGCTGTTCGCGGTGACCACCGCTGGTGGGTGCGGCCGTGCGGAACCTTTACGGGGCGCGGCTCCTTCTCAAGGACCGTTCCGGCCGCGGCCTGATAGCTCTTCGGAGGTCTCCGAGCGGAGGTCTCCACTTGGAGATAGCGCGGGAACGGATTTGCAGTGACGATCGGCCGCAGGACTGTATTACGGGCTTGTTAACCCTGGTGGCCCGACGGAAGGCCTCATAGCATGTCTTTTATGGCACTGAAGCGGCCAAGGCCGCCGCAGGTGAACCTGCTCTCCGAACTCACCGATGGTTACAGCCAGATCCTGGCCCTCTTCGACGGTTCCACCGCAATGCGCCGGATCGTGGACGACGTCCCGGCCTCGAGCGGTGTCGATGTGGCATGGGTCGGCGAACCGGACGGCGGCGATCAGATCGTGCTGCGACACATGGTGAACACGCGCACACCCGCAATCAACGGACTCACCGTGCCCAGAGGCCGCGGGCTCGGCGGGCAGGTGATCGAGCACCGCCGTCTGCTTTCTGTGAGCGACTACCAGTGCGCTGAGAACATCACGCACCACTTCAGGTCTCAGGTGGAGAGTGAGGGCCTGCGCGCGGTCATAGCCGTTCCCATGATCTATGAGGACCAGCTGCTGGGTGTGCTGTACGGAGCCAACCGGTTCACGTCGTCGTTCGGTGACCGGGCGACACAGGCGCTGGAGCAGGCCGCCGGCCGTGCCGCCGCCGCCGCGGTCGTCGCCGAGCGGGCCAAGCACGCTGCCGAGGTCGCCGTCCATGAGGATCGGCGCCGCGTCGCCGTCGACCTGCACGACACCGTCGGTGCCATGCTGTTCACCATTGGCGCGGGGATCCGCGCGCTGATCGACGACCTGCCTTCCGGGGATGCCGTTCAGTCCCGGCTGGGCGACATCGAGCAGCAGGCTGGGGAAGCGGCGGCCGCCTTGCGTGGGTCACTGCACGCGCTGAGCGCCCCGCGTGAGCAGGTCAGTCTCGGCGTGGCCCTGCGTGGCGACTGCCGCGCCTTCGAGGAGCGCACGGGCATCGCCGCCCGCCTCATCACCGTCACCGAGTTGCCGGCCATGTCCTCGGCATGCATCGGGGCGCTCTCCGGCACGGCCCGGGAAGCGCTGCTGAACGTGGAGAAACACGCCAAGGCCCGCTCCGTCGTGCTCAGCGTGTTCGCCGTCTCAGGCGGGGTGACGGTGAGGATCAGCGACGACGGTGTGGGCCTGCCGACCGCGGGGAGGGGCCCGGAGGGACTCGGTATGTCGACCATGTCCGAGCGCCTGGCCCGGGTCGGTGGGCAGCTGGACATCGGTGGCAACGAAGACGGCGGCGTCACCGTCCAAGCGTGGGTCCCCGCATGATCACGTCAGTGATCCGGGTGCTGGTCGTGGACGACCACCCCATCGTCCTCGACGGCGTCACCATGGCGCTCAGCAACACTCCGTGGATCACCGTCTCCGGCTACGCCCGCTCTGGGCGCGAGGCCATCACGGCCGCCGGACGTCTCCAGCCCGATGTCGTCCTGCTCGACCTGCGGCTGCCGGACATGCTCGGCCCTGAAGTGATCCGGGCACTGCGCGCGCACTCCCCCGGCGTCAAGGTAGTGATCTTCACCGCGTATCCCGAGCACGCGGCTCTGGACGCGGCACTCGACGCCGGAGCCCACGCCTTCGTCGTCAAAGACACCGAGCGTTCCGATCTGGTGGAGATCATCCGCCGGGTGAACGCCGGCGAACGCGTGGACTCCACCGATCTCGCGCCCGACTTCAATGTGCTGCTGGCAAGGAAGCTCAAAGAATGCGGTCTCACCCGCCGCGAGTACGAGATCCTGCGCAGGGTCGCGATGGGCGAAACCAATCCGGAGATCGCCGAGGCTCTCGGCCTTGCCCGCAACACCGTCAAGACCTACCTCCAGCGAACCCTGGAGAAGCTGGGCGCCCGCAACCGCGTCGAAGCTCTGGCCCGGGCAAGCGAATACGGAATCCTCTAGCGGCGCTGTGACCTCACCGACCCGACGAGGTCGGTAGACGATCCGCAGCCAACCGCCGAGGTAGAGACCCGCAACGGCCGAGTTGGCCTCGATCTTCGCCAATCTCCCCATTCGACTCGCCTTCAATTCGACGTGTTTCAAGGAGCTTTCATGGTTACGCCTCATCTCAGTTATGCCTCGGGCGTCTCTGAGACGCCGTTGCTGGACGAGACCATCGGCAGCCAATTCGACCGTACCGTGGCTGCTTTCGGCGAACGGGACGCTCTCGTTGACGTCCCGACGGAGCGGCGATGGACCTACCGAGAGCTTGCCGAGGGGGTGGCCGCGGTTGCGCTCGGACTGCTGGAGTCGGGCGTGACCAAGGGTGATCGGGTGGGTATCTGGTCGCCGAACTGCGCGGAGTGGACCCTTGTTCAGTACGCGACCGCGAAAATCGGCGCCATCCTGGTCAACGTCAACCCCAGCTACCGGACTCACGAGCTGGAGTACGTCCTCAACCAGGCAGGCGTCCGCACGGTGGTGGCCATGCCGACCTTCAAGACCTCCGACTACGCGGCGATGCTCGCCCAAGCCCTTCCGAACTGTCCGACGGTGAAGGATGTTCTGCTCATCGGCCAGGATTCGTGGAGCGAGCTCATCGAGACCGGCTTCTCCAGCGACCGTGCGCGTCTGGCCGACATCGGTGCGGGCCTGAGCCCCGACGACCCGATCAATATTCAGTACACGTCGGGGACGACCGGCTTCCCCAAGGGGGCGACTCTGTCGCACCACAACATCCTGAACAACGGGTTCTTCGTCGGCGAGTTGTGCCACTACACCGAGGAGGACCGGGTCTGTATCCCAGTACCCTTCTACCACTGCTTCGGCATGGTGATGGGCAATCTCGCGTGTACCAGCCACGGCGGGACCATGGTGATCCCCGGGCCTTCGTTCGACCCCAAAGCCACCCTCGAGGCGGTGGCGGCGGAGCGGTGCACCTCGCTGTACGGAGTGCCGACAATGTTCATCGCCGAGCTGGCCGATCCGGACTTCGACTCCTACGACCTGTCCAGTCTGCGGACCGGCATCATGGCGGGTTCGCCCTGTCCGATCAACGTAATGAAGCAGGTCATCGAGCGGATGGGAATGGAGGAGGTCTCCATTTGCTACGGGATGACCGAGACCTCGCCCGTTTCGACCCAGACCCGGGCGGACGACTCGCTGGACCGTCGTGTCTCCACGGTGGGCCGGGTGGGACCGCACCTGGAGGTCAAGGTGGTGGACCCGGTGACCGGCCTGACGGTGCCCCGGGGCGAGGCCGGCGAGCTGTGCACCCGCGGGTACTCGGTCATGCTGGGCTATTGGAACCAGCCGGAGAAGACCACCGAGGCCATCGACGCCGAGCGCTGGATGCACACAGGGGATCTGGCGGTCATGGACGACGAGGGCTATGTCAGCATCACCGGCCGGATCAAGGACATGGTCATCCGCGGCGGCGAGAACATCTACCCCCGCGAGATCGAGGAGTTCCTCTACACCCATCCCGACATCCTCGACGCACAGGTCGTCGGCGTGCCCGACGCGAAGTACGGCGAAGAGCTGATGGCCTGGCTGCGAATGAAGGACGGTGCTGAGCCGCTCACCACCGAGGCCGTCCATGAGTTCTGCCGAGGCAAGCTCGCCCACTACAAGATCCCGCGCTACGTACGCACCATCGACGAATTCCCCATGACCGTCACCGGAAAGATCCGCAAGGTGGAACTGCGCGAGATTGCCGTCCAACAGTTCGGTCTCGGCGACGCCGCCCCCACTCCCCACGGCTGACGTGCTCGCCGGGATCACGGCCCAGACCTCCGCGCGCCGTGGATGAGGTCCATCGCCCCCGCCCATCCACCCGTACTTTCTCGACCCGCTGCTCGGCGTCGGAGTAGTACTCGTGGTTGCCGGTGACGAAGAACGTCCCGTGACGGGCCCGCAGCCCGGCGAGCGGTTCAGCGGCCGGGCTGAGGTCCTTCACGCTGCCGTCGACCAGGTCACCTACGACGGGGATGAGGCCGGGCTGAGTGGCGTTGATCGTGTCGACGACACGCTGGGCGAAACCACGACCTAGTTGGGGGGTGACTCGTCGGCGAGCTGGTTGCTGCGGTCGATCTCCGGCATGTGCGTCTCGGCCCAGACCCGCAGGGCGGAGAGCGGTCTTTCGAGGGACAGGCCGAGCTCGGTGAGCCGGTAGTGGACGGCGGGCGGCACGGTGGGTTCCACGCGGCGCGCGACCAGGCCATCGCGGACCAGGCTCTGCAGGGTGACGGAGAGCATCTTCTGTGAGATGCCCGGGATACGGCGCCGCAGTTCCGCGAAACGGAGCTCGCCGGGAGCCTCCTCGGCCAGCACCTTGACCGCCATCGACGTCCACTTGGTGCCGATACGGTCGAGCAACTGGCGGGTCGGGCAGCGCGGATCCAGCAGGTCACCGCGCTCACCGGGCCGCTGGTCACGTCCGCCGGGCTTCGACGTGGTCACCCGGGGCTCACCACCTGAAGGGAAAGTGCCGTCTTGGGCGGACCAGCATAGTTCCCTAGCGTGACCTAGTCACCATCACTCACCACCCCTGGAGCCCCTCCATGCCTGAGCTGCGACGCGTCCCCGCCAACGGTGTCGAACTGAACGTCGCCCTCGCCGGATCGGGCCCGGCCGTCCTGCTGCTGCACGGCTTCCCGCATACCTGGGAGCTGTGGACGGACGTGATGGCCGGTCTGTCCGGCCGCTACCGCGTCATCGCGCCGGACCTGCGCGGGTTCGGCGCGAGCAGCCGGGCCGCCTCCGGGTACGACGCGGACACCCTGGCCGAGGACGCCGCGGCGCTTCTCACCACGCTCGGCGTGTCCTCGGTCGCGGTGGTGGGCATCGACGCGGGCACCGCGCCGGCCTTCCTCCTCGCCCTGCGCCGCCCCGGTCTCGTCCGGCGCCTGGTCGTCATGGAGTCCCTTCTGGGCAGGCTACCCGGCGCCGAGGACTTCCTCGCCGACGGGCCGCCGTGGTGGTTCGGCTTCCATTCCGCCGCGCCCGGCCTTGCCGAGACGGTGCTGGATGGCCACGAGGCCGCCTACGTCGACTGGTTTCTGAGCGCCGGCACGCTCGGCGACGGGGTGCGCCCCGCCCTCCGGGACGCCTTCGTCCGCGCATACACCGGCCGCCAGGCGTTGAGCTGCGCGTTCTCGTACTACCGGGCCCTGCCCGAGAGCGCGGTACAGATCGAGCAGGCGGTCGCCACTGCCCGCCTGACGGTGCCAACGATGGCGCTGGGCGCCCGGCCTGTCGGTGCTGCGCTGGAACGCCAACTCCGCCCGGTCACCGACGATCTCACCGGACATGTCATCGAAGACTGCGGCCACATCATCCCGCTACACCGGCCGCGCGCTCTGCTCACGCTGTTGTATCCGTTCCTGGCCGGTGAGGACGCGAAAGCAGCGTGACCGGGCCGGGGGCTGACATTCGATACACGACCTAGGACCGAGCCGAGGTGGATGTCGCTGACCACGGCGATCCGGAAACCGTGTGCTCTGCGCGGGAGTTCGGCCAGCGGAACCGTGAGGTGCTTGACCTTGGGGCCGCGGAGCACGCCGTACCGTGCCGTGGCCGACGGTGCCGACGGCGATGGCCGCGGCGCTGCCGCCTATGACGCGGGAGACGAACAGGCGGCGTGAGGGGTTCGCCGTTCCAGGGCGCGGCGGGGATTCGGGTTCCGGTGTGGGCGGATGCTCCGCCATGGTGACGGTCGCCGCGGTTTCCGGGGTGGTGCCGGACACGCCGTGCGCGCCCGGCACCGGCCGGGGCCCGCCGGCGGCGAGTTCCGCTTACGGCGTTGCGTGGCCTTCGGCATCTGCGGCGCGGCCAGCGGTATCGGCCATGGTCAAGCCGCGGCAGGCCGGCCGTCAGGGGGCTGGTCGTACCAGGCGAACGCTGCGATCCGCCAGCTCTCAGAGGTGCGGACGAACTGGATGGTCTTTGCCCCGCCCCCTCGAACGGCTCACCATCCAAGCAGGTCGATCTGCCCAGCACGGACTACAGCGGCAGCCCCGCGTGGTCGAAGAGAAAACTGCCGCTGGTGGTCACCGGCGTACGCCGTAAGGAAAGCATTTTCTCGACCACCTGTTCCGGCGAGCCGATGGTCAACGGGTCTGGGTTATGAAGCCCTCCAGGGAGGTACCGTGCCCGTACACCGGTGCGACGTCGAAGTAGAACCGGAACTCGCGTACCGCGTCCGGGGAGTTACGCCACCATCACCTCCGGAGCGGCCTGCTCCGAGTGTGTATCAGCTGGGCAGTGAGCTGCTCTCCGGCCAGCTGGTGTGCTGTCGCTCGCGACCTGGGGGGCCGTCTCGGCAAGCTGGTGGGCGTTGCGGACCTTGTGGTTGCGCGGTCAGGTCTCCGGCCGCTCGACGCCGATACGGCGAAGGGCGGCCGGAGACTGGTATGACCCATCACCACCGCGTCCTCTCGAGGGCAAGCGGCCACGGTGGTGAGAGCGACGTCAGGCGGCGAAGGAGGCGAGCAGTTCGTTGTACTGCTTGGCGGCGGTGGTCAGGTCCTCGTCGGAGAGGCCGAAAGCCGTGCCGTACAGCTTGACCATCGGCTGGATGTCGAACTGGCACAGCCGCAGGGTCGCGTGCCAGTTGCTGAGGAGCGTCTCTAGGGTGGCCTGGTTCGCGCCTTCGGGGGTGTAGTGGTCGGCGGGGACGCCGGCGGTGACGGCGACGACGGCTTTCTTGCCGGCCAGCTGCGAGGCAGAGCCGTCCATGGTGAAGGCCCAGCCAAGGGTGAAGACCTTGTCCTGCCACTGCTTGAAAAGAGGGGTTGTGTTGTACCAGAACACCGGGTGCTGGAAGACGATCACGTCGTGCTCGGCGAGCAGCGCCTGCTCAGCGTCGGTGTCGATCTGGAAGTCGGGGTAGGTGGCGTAGAGGTCGTGCACGGTGACATGTGCCAGGTCGCGGACGGCGTCCACGAGCGCCGCGTTGGCCTTCGACTGGGACAGGTCGGGGTGGCCTACGACAAGGAGAACCTTGGACATGATGAGGAACCTTTTCAGTGATCAGTGAAATGGGTTAATAGATGCAGGCTGGTCGGGTATGACGGGTCAGGAGCTTCGCCGGGGCGTCAGTCCTTCGCGAAGTCCGGGAGCGCGGGCTGAGCCGGGCTCAGCGGCGCCGGCGGTCAGAGGTCGATGCTGGCCATGTTGGCCTCGTCGTGGCGCTCGCCCGCGGCCGGTGTGAGGTTGTTGAGGCGGTCGAGCTGTGCGGCGCTGAGTTCGATGCCGTCGGCGGCGGTGTTCTCCTCGACGCGCGAGACCCGGCGGGTGCCGGGGATGGGGGCGATGTCGTCGCCGCGGGTCAGCAGCCACGCCAGCGCGGTCTGTGCCGGGGTGGCTCCGATCTCGGCACCGATGGCCTGCACTTCGTCGACGATGCGCAGGTTGCGCTGGAAGTTCTCGCCGGTGAAGCGCGGGTTGGTCTTGCGCCAGTCGTCGTCGGCGAAGTCGTCGACGGTGCGGATCTGCCCGGTCAGCAGGCCGTGGCCGAGCGGCGAGTAGGGAACGAACCCGATGCCGAGCTCGCGCAGCAGCGGGAGGATCTCGGCCTCGACGTCGCGGGTCCACAGAGAGTATTCGGTCTGCAGCGCGGCCACCGGATGCACGGCGTGTGCCCGGCGGATCGTCTCGGGACCGGCCTCCGAGAGGCCGATGTGGCGCACCTTGCCCTCGGCGACCAGCTCGGCCAGCGCGCCGACGGTCTCCTCGATGGGCGTGTTCGGGTCGACGCGGTGCTGGTAGTACAGGTCGATGTGGTCGGTGCCGAGCCGCATGAGCGAGCCCTCGACCGCGGCCTTCACATTGTCGGCGCTGCTGTCGATCACGCCGGGGCCGCCGCCGGCGTGGGAGACGAGACCGAACTTCGTCGCCACCACGACGTCGTCGCGCCGACCCTTGATGGCCTTGCCGACGAGTTCCTCGCTGTGGAAGGGGCCGTAGATCTCGGCGGTGTCGATGTGGGTGACCCCGAGGTCCAGGGCGCGGTGGATGGTGCGGTTCGACTCGGCGTCGTCGAGGCCCCCGCCCGTGGTGTAGACGCCGGCCATGGTCATGGCTCCCAGGCCAATGCGGGAGACATCAAGCCCACCCAGTGATACGTGCTTCATCAGGTACTCCTTGTCGTGACGGCTGTCAGGCCCGGTCGGTGGTCGTGATCAGTGCGGTACGCGCTCAGGCTCGGGGTGGCCGTAGGCCAGGCCGGTGTTGCCAGTGACAGGCGGCGGGGATCGGTTGGCTGAACAGGCTGTGCCGGGTCAGTACTCCTGGGCAGCCGGTTCCAGAACGAGGACCGGGATCTCGCGGTCCGTGTTCTTCTGGTACTCGGCGTATTCCGGGAAGGCCTCGACGGCTCGGGCCCACCACAGGGCCTTCTCGTTGCCGGTCGCCTCGCGTGCCAGCATGTCCTGGCGCACCGGGCCGTCCTGGAGCTGGGGGCTCCTCCCGCGGAGGCGATGGCGGCGTAGGAGCCGTCGTGCTCCACCCGAATGACCGGGGACTTGCGGATCTTGCCGCTCTTCGCGCCCAGGGTGGTCAGGATGACGACGGGCACGTCTCCCAGCTTCTCGTCTTCTTCACGTGTGACCAGGACACTCAGCGTCGTTCCCTGTGTACCGCCGGAGCTTTCGTACAGCTCCACGTGATCACGTACGAACTGCGCCTTGCTCGGCTCGTAGTCGCCTTTGAGTGGCATGTTGCCCCTCTCAGGCGTGGGTGTCGTCGTAAGCGAGGCTGTCGCCCAGTTCGCGTGAGGCTTCGGCCTGGGCGAGGAGTTCCTTCGCCTTGGCCTCGGCGGCCTCGATGGCGTCCGCCCCGGCGACGAAGCGCGGCAGGGGCTTGTCCTGGCCGGCGATGGTGAGCAGGGCGCGGGCGAGCTTGGCGGGGTCGCCGGGCTGCCTGCCGTTCATGCTCTTCATGCCCTCGATCCGCGGGGCGGTCCGCGGGGCGTAGTCGTCGATGGACAGCTCGGGCCAGGTGGTGGAGCCCTCCACGAGGAATTCGGTGCGGAAGTAGCCGGGCTCCACCACCGTGGTGTGGATGTTGTACGGCTCGACGTCGTAGCGCAGGGACTCCATCCAGCCCTCTTCCGCGAACTTGGAGGCGGCGTAGGCGGAGGTGAACTCCATGCCGACCAGGCCGGCGGTCGAGGTGATGGTGATGACGTGCCCGGCGCGCTGGCGGCGCATGATCGGCAGGACAGCGCGGGTGACGTTCATCGGGCCGAAGAGGTTGGTCTCGAACTGCCGGCGCATCTGCGCGGGCGAGATCTCCTCGAAGTAACCGGTGAACAGATTCCCGGCGTTGTTGATCAGGACGTCGATGCGGCCGAAGCGGTCGACGGCGGCCTGCGCGGCGGCCTCGGCGTCCTCCAGGCTGGTGACGTCCAGCTTGGTGACCAGCAGGTTGTCCTGCGGCCCGCCGAGGGTCTTTTCGACCTCCTCGGGGCGGCGGCCGGTGGCGACGACCTGGTGGCCCGCGGCGAGGGCCTCGCGGGCGATGTCCGTGCCCAGACCGCGTCCGGCACCGGTGACGAGAATGACCTTACTCATGAGGGATTTCCTTTCAGGCGCCGTATCCGGCACCCGGTGTGTGCGGTGGTGATGCGTCGTGCCCGTCCCGGCGGCCGGCCGGGCGGTGGACGGGGAGGATCGGGCGGGTCGGACGGCGTCAGGCTTCTTCGGTGGGCATGATCCACAGCTCGCCGATGGAGGCGTGACGGGGCCGGGTGACCATGCGGGCGACGCCGAGGCTGAGCGCTCCCAGAGCCGTGACTACGGCGGCCGGCTTGGTGTATCGACGCATGATCGTCCTTCTGACTCCGGTGATCACGGCGCCGACGGCACCGCGGAAGGGCTGGAGACCAGCGGCACAGGCGCCGCCGTGTCCGGGCCGTTCACACCGCCGTGGGCGGTGCACCACCAACAGAACCGGTTGTCACGGGAGCGTGGGAGTCCCTGATGAGGGGGTCACTCACAGGGACCCCCAACCCGACGGAAGCGCTCGTAGAGTGGAGCGTATGGTAGGCAGAAACGACACGAACGGCACCAAACGCGACATTCGTGATGATTTTCGCGCGGAGATCCGGGAATTCCTGGGCACGCGACGGGCCAAGGTCACCCCCGAGCAGGCCGGACTGCCCACGTACGGCGGAGACCGCCGACGGGTCACCGGGCTGCGCCGCGAGGAGGTCGCCCTGCTCGCGGGCATCTCCAGCGAGTACTACACCCGGCTGGAGCGCGGCAACGCCACCGGCGTCTCCGAGAGCGTCATCGAAGGCATCGCGCAAGCACTCCAACTCGACGAGGCCGAACGAATCCACCTGCTCGACCTCCTGCGCGGCGCCGGCACGACCCGTCCGCCACGCCGCCGACCCGCCCAGCAGCGCGTGCGGCCCGCGGTGCAGCGCGTCCTCGACTCGATGACCGGCACGCCCGCGTTCGTCCTCAGCGGACGCGGGGACATCCTGGCCGCCAACCACCTCGGCCGCGCCCTGTTCTCACCGGTCTACGCCGACCCGGCGCGTCCGCCCAACAACGCCAGGTTCGTCTTCCTCAGCCCGCACGCGACCGAGTTCTTCCGCCACTGGGACGAAGTCGCCAATGACACGGTCGCCATGCTGCGTGCCGAGGCCGGCCGCGATCTCTACGACCGGCGACTCTCGGACCTGATCGGGGAGCTGTCCACCCGCAGCGAGGAATTCCGTTGCCGCTGGGCGGCCCACAACGTCCGCATGCACACCACTGGGGTGAAGCTCCTCCACCACCCGGTCGTCGGCGACCTCGACCTGCCCTTCGAAACCTTCCCACTCGGCGACGGCCCCAGCCAGTTCCTCCTCACCTACACCGCCGAGCCCCACTCACCCTCACAGGACGCCCTCAACCTGCTGGCCAGTTGGGCCGCGACCAACGACGACATCGAGCGGTCCGCGCCGACCAACGACTCCCAGTCGGCCGACTCATCCGAGAAACCCGACTGACCGACGAGCCACGCGAGTCGATCCGCGAAGTCGTCAACGGCTCTGACGTAGCGGCACGGTCCGCCGTGTTCCGTGTCGACCTCGTTTTCGAGACCGTCACAGAAGACCGTAGCGAATGGTCGCCACCGGGCTGCATTCAACCCCGCGTCACCGGCCACTTATATCGAATCGTATTTCCCCAGGTCAGCGACATGGTGGAGTTCATACACTGAAGCGGAACTCTTGAAGGGTGTCTTTATCGTCGTACGGTGGTTGACCTGGGGCTTTGCGATCGCCTGCGTGTGGGCATGATCAATGATTGTGGGTCTGCGACTGCTCTACCTGATCTTCTGTCGACTACTGGGCTCCTTATCCTTGCTGGGCCGATCGACCGCCGCGAACCATGCTGAGATCCTCGTGCTTCGTCATGAGGTCGCTGTACTTCGCCAGCAGGTCGAGCGGCCGCGGTTTTCGTGGGCTGATCGTGCCGTGCTCTCCGCTCTTGCACGGCACCTTCCCTCCGTCTTACGTCGCCATCGGCTGGTCACCCCGGGCACGCTGCTGACCTGGCACCGACGTCTGGTGCGCTGGAAGTGGCGCCAGACGGCGGTCGGACCCGGTCGGCCACCGTTGCCAGAAGAGACGGTCGCGCTCATCCAGCGCTTGGCGCGAGAGAACCCGACCTGGGGGTACGTCAGGATTCAAGGTGAGCTGCGGCGGCTCGGACATCGGGTCGCCGCCGCCACGATCCGGCGCGTCATGCGCCGCTCCGGCCTACCGCCCGCACCGCAGCGCGCCTCCCAGCAGACTTGGCGCTCGTTCCTGCGCTCACAGGCCCACACGCTGCTCGCCTGCGATTTCATGCGCGTGGAGACCGTCTTCCTCAAGCGCCTCTATGTCTTCTTCGTCATGGAGATCGCCACCCGGCGCGTCCATGTCCTGGGCGTCACCGCCCACCCGACCGGCACATGGGCCACCCAACTCGCCCGCAACCTGCTCATGGACCTCGAGGACCGAGCCGGGCGCTTCCGGTTCCTCATTCGTGACCGGGACAGCAAGTTCACCGCCGCATTCGACGCCGTCTTCGCCGGCAACGGCACAGCCGTCATCCCGACTCCGCCACAAAGCCCACAGTCCAACGCGTTCGCCGAACGATGGATACGCACAGCCCGCACCGAGTGCACCGACCGACTCCTGATCACCGGCGAACGGCACCTGCGCACCGTCCTCACTCAGTACGCCGAGCACTACAACGCGGGACGGGCCCACCGCAGCCTCGGCCTACCGGCACCAGACGACGACCCGAATGTTATCCCCCTGCCCGCTGCCACGGTCAGGCGTCGCCAGGTACTTGGCGGACTGCTCAACGAGTACCGCACCATGTCACCCCGAGTGCCTCATCATCCACAGGAAACGCCCAGCTCAGCAGCCTGATCGGAATATTGGCACCCTTCACGGCTCCACGCCCTCCCGAACCCCGGCTGACCAGCACCTTCCCGTCCCTGCGAGCAGCACCACCCCCACCGGAGCCGTGGAACCCGGCGCACACCCGACGCGACAGCCGGGCGCTCAACTCCGAAAACCCCCACCAACACTCACCGCAAAGGATCCCTCACCAAGCTGACGAACCCTCATGAGCGATCGAGGTTAGAGGCCGAGATCGCGGCCGATGACTTCGCGCATGATTTCGTTGGAGCCCGCCCAGATCTTGGTGACGCGGGCATCTTTCCAAGCCCGGGCGACGCGGTATTCGTTGATGTAGCCGTAGCCTGTGCCGTTCAGAAATGCGTCGCTGCAGGTCGTAGGCGGTCTGGCGGGATCAGCAGGCGCGCCGGGCCATGTCCAGGTGATCGTGTCACTGGCGTATCAGGTCACGCGGAAGCTTGTTTCGGTCCCAGCAGTGTTGCTGCGTCGGCAGACGTCCAGAGACGCTGAGTTGCTCGTGCTCCGGCACGAGAACGCGGTGCTGCGCAGGCAACTTGCGAGTCCCGTGCGATACCAGTGGGCGGACCGGTTGTGGTTCGCGGCATTGTCCTCGCTGATACCCCGGCGTCGCTGGGCTCAGGTGTTCCCTGTGACACCAGGGACGTTGCTGGGTTGGCATCGGCGTCTCGTTGCACGCAGGTGGGACTACGGCGAGTGCCGGAGCAGGCCGGGCCGGCCGGCGACAGCGAAAGCCGTGAAGAAGTTGGTGCTGCGGCTGGCGCGGGAGAACCCGCGCTGGGGCTGCCGCAGGATCCAGGGGGAGCTCGCCCGGCTGGGCAACAGGATCGGCGCCTCCACCGTCTGGAAGATCTTGACCGCAGCCGGTGTCGACCCGGCTCCCCGCCGCGCCGGGCCGACATGGCGCGAGTTCCTGACATCCCAGACCGACGCCATCATCGCCTGCGACTTCCTGCACATCGATCTGGTGGATCTTCACCGGGTCTACGCGCTGGTCTTCCTCGAGCACGGCACACGCCGCCTCCACATCGCCGGCGTAACCGCGCATCCGACCGCACAGTGGACGGCCCAGCAGGCCCGAAACCTCGCCTTCGACGAGGGCATGCGTCTGGAGTCACTGCGCTTCTTGATCCGCGACCGGGACAGCAAACACACCGAATCCTTCGACGCCGTCTTCGAAGACGAGGGCATCGAAACCGTCAAGACCGCCCCGCAGTCCCCACGGATGAACGCACACTGTGAGAGGGCCATCGGGACACTGCGGCGCGAGGTCCTCGACCACCTGTTGCTCTGGAGCGAGCGCCACGCTCTCCGTGTTCTCAGCACCTACGCCGGACACTACAACGGACATCGACCGCATCAGGCCCGAGAGCAACTACCTCCCCTCGCCGACCACCACACCGCGCCGCTGACCGACCTGAAAACCCCACGACGGCTCTTCCAGACCCGTGTCCTTGGCGGCCTGATCAATGAGTACAGATACGCGGCATGACCAGCAGTGACGCGTTTATGAACGGCACACCGGCAGCTCCGGGGCCGGGGCGTCCAGGTCGACGACGGTGCGCTCGGGCAGGGGTCGGCGACGGCGGTACGGATGGCACCGCGGCACCCATGGCAAGGTCGCCCTCGCCAGGGAACCGGCAGACCGGCGAGAGCGCAGGATCGTTCCTGGCACACCGAGGCCGTGCCGCGGCCATGTCAGGCCGTTCGCCGGGAACACACCTGCCACAGCAGCCCGCTCGCCGGGAACACATCCGCCGCGTCAGGCCGCTCGGCGGGGGCGCGTGCGTCGCAGCAGGAGCGCGCCGATCGCGGCCCCTGCCACCGTGGCGGGACCGTGGATGTCCCCCGTGAGCGCCGTGACGGCTGTGACCGTGGCGAGTGCGGCCGTGGCGAGTACGGTCGCGAGGGTGCGGCGGGCAGGGGGCGAGAGACGCAACTGCAGCACATCGCTGCCCGCTTCGGACAGCAGATACACGGCAAGGGCGCCGATCATGCCGCAGTCCGCCACGGAGTTACCCGCGCCGTGCGGCTGAAGGGCATAGCCGAAGGCCTCGCCGGCGAGGCCGGAGCCGAGGTAGACGGTGAGCATGCCGAGGCCGCCGAAGAACTTCTCGACGTTCACGCCGAGGACGAAGATGCCGGGCACGGTGGCCCACGCCTGCCAGGGCGGGTCCTGCACGAGCAGCGGCGTGACCGCACGCCACCACTCGCCGGACGTCAGCAGATCGCGGTCGCGGCGCAACTGGTCGAGCAGCTGGGGGTCGCGGAACTGCCAGACGGTCACCGCCCCCGTGACGATCAGCACGGACAGGGTCGCCACCGGTGTGCGGCCACGCATCGAATCTCCTTTGCCGTCTCGTGCGGTAACTGAGCGGCTGCGGGGGGTTGTTGTGTTGCGCACGAGCACCATTAGACGTCATCCGACGGTCGGAAGCCGACCAAAGCACTCAACGGCAGGCCGGGGCGGCTGTGATGTTGCGCCTCGGTCAGGCCGGCGCGGGCGAGCATCGCGCGGTAGGCCGCGGTGGAGTGCATCTCGCCGCCTCGGTCCAGGACAGCATCAGCAGGCCCAGCAGGTGGGCGTGTTCCTGTTGCACCGCTGGCGCGTCCGGGGGATCGCCGTGGCCCCTTTTGGCGGCGATCCCCCATGTTCAGCGCCGCGCGTCGCCGGGAGCAAGAAGGCTGGTGAGCTCGGCGATCGCGTCCGGGGAGGGCTTGAAGTAGCGGCGGACGTTCTCCGGCTTCTTGTGCCTCGACTTCGCCATCAGCATCAGCAGCGACGCGCCTTGCTCGCTGAGGAGAGTCAGGGAGGAATGGCTTGTGTCCGCAGAGGCTGTGTGCAGATGGGTTCGTGTGTCATTGAGCTGGGTGGTGGAGGACGACGCGTTCGCGACGCTGACAACTGGCCGTGTTGCATTCCGATGGCCCGAATCTGAGGCAAGCCACTTCCTGGGTGACCGGATCGAGTGAACCGATGGGTGTGTGGCACGGGTCTCTGGGGCCATCGCTAGCTGTACTGACCGGGCACGTTGATTGAGAACAGGGGACCTGATCGGCAATCATGATGCGGGGGTTGAGTGACTGTCAGCCAGGTCCCTGGCGAGCTGACTGATGCGTGCGCGGGCCGTCTCAGGGGCGAGCACCTCGATGTGGTCGCCGAACTGAAGAAGCTGACGCACCGACTCGATGTCGGGGTAGCGCACGACGACGACGCACGAGCCTTTTTCCGCGTCGGAGACATGGTGGATGCGGGTGCCGAGGATGCGCCGCGCCAGGTCGAGACCCTTTTCCGGCAGGCGGATGGTCACGCTCACGCGATCTTGCTCCTCAGTGCGTTTCTTCAACACGGCCCATCTGGTGCGGAGGGTTTCGCCTGGTTGGAGCACGGCTGGTGCGTCTAGCTGTTCGAAGGCCGACAGTCGTTCCAGAGCGAGCAGCCGGCTGTCGCCCTGGTCATCGGCGACGAGATACCAGCGACCTGATTTCGCCACGATCCCGTACGGGTCGACCACCCGTGTCGAGGCCTGGCTCTCGGCGCTGCGCCGGTACAGGATTCGAAGGCGTCGCCGGTGTCGCAGGGTCGAGGCCAGATCCGATACTTCGACCGCTGCCTCGGGGGCAGCAAACCACGCGGTGCTGTCGACAAGCACAAGGTCAGCCAGCCGCAGCGGGCTCGGCGACTCAGGTGCTGCAGCCTGGCGGGCGGCGATCTTGCGCTCGGCCGACTCCCACACCGCAGTTAGGCCCATTCGCTCACGTAGTGCGCTGTCCAAGCCGGCCACGGATAGGGCCTCCAGTTCTGGTGGTTCCAGATGGGATGCGCTGAGCCGTGCACTGGGGAGCAGGACGATCCCGCCGTTCCGCCCACGTTCGGCATAGACGGGCACGCCCGCTGTCGATAGCGCCTCGACGTCCCGCAGCACAGTCCGCCGGGACACCTCAAGACGCGCGGCGAGCTCCGTGGTAGTGAGCCGCTGACGGGTCTGCAGGAGCAGCAGGAGATGCAGGAGTCTTGAAGCCTTCATGCTTACCCATGTTCTCAGAAAAGGTGACAGGTTCCGTCGCGATTGGGTGATCCACTGGGTGCTGGACCGAGAAATCAACGAGTTGAGGAGCACTCCATGCCCGCACCGAACCTGTTCCTGATCGGCGTCCGCGACGCCGAGGCCGCCACCGCCTTCTACAGCGACCTGTTCGAGATCGAACCGACCTTCACCAGTCCCCACTACGTAGCCTTCGAAGCTGCCCCCGGTGTCCTGTTCGCACTGTGGACGGGCTACAGCGAGCACGCGGTCCCGAGCCTCCCTCGTACGACAGAGATCGGACTCATGGTGCCGGGGCCATCGCAGGCGATTGACGAGATCTTCACGAGGTGGGCCTCGAAGGGGGTCCACGTTGTGCAGGAGCCGCATGATGCTGTCTTCGGCCGCACGTTCGTGATTACGGACCCTGACGGCAACCTCATCCGAGTCTCCCCGGTCGACTGACCTGCACTATCCCTCCCCGCATATCTCCAAGCTGAAGGGCCGGCCACACACCATGGCCGGCCTTTCAGCCTGTCTAGGAGCTCAGAAATGTCGCATTCGAACGCGGCCCTCACCCCGCGCCACCGGCTGAAAGTCGCTCGACTCGTCGCTGACGACGGCTGGCCAATCAGCGAAGTCGCGGCCCGCTTCCAGGTGTCCTGGCCGACCGTGAAGCGCTGGGTCGATCGCTACCTCGCAGGCGAGTCCATGCAGGACCGATCCCCACGACCGCGGAGCTCTCCGGCCAAGACACCCAAGACCGTGACGAAGAGGTGCGTCAGCCTGCGACTACGTCTGCGGGAAGGGCCGGTCCAGCTCGCTGCGAGACTCAATATCGCCCCGTCGACAGTGCATCGAATCCTGCGATCGGCCCGCCTGAACCGACTCGCCTACGTCGACCGTGAGACCGGTGAGCCCGTCCGCCGGTATGAGCACGACCATCCAGGATCACTGGTGCACGTGGACGTGAAGAAGCTCGGGAACATCCCCGACGGTGGCGGCTGGCGCTACGTCGGCCGCCACCAAGGCGAGAAGCACCGCGCCGCGACGCAGAGCAAGTCACGCAACGCCTACGGCGGCCCGAAGGTCGGATACGCATTCGTGCACACCGTCATCGACGACCACTCCCGCGTCGCCTACACCGAGGTCCACGACGACGAAACAGCCGTCACCGCCGTCGGCTTCCTGCACCGGGCTGTCGACTGGTTCGCTGACCGTGGCGTCACCATTGAGAGGGTGTGCCGTTCAGAAACGCGTCACTGCTGGTCATTGGCGCGTACCTGTACTCATTGATCAGGCCACCAAGGACACGGCTCTGGAACAGCCGTCGTGCGTTTTCAAGTCGGTCAGCGGCGCAGTGCGGTGGTCGGCGAGGGAGGTAGTTGCTCTCGGGCCTGATGCGGTCGATTTCCGTTAGTGTCCGGCGTAGGTGCTGAGAACACGGAGAGCGTGACGCTCGCTCCAGAGCGACAGATGGTCAAGGGCCTCGCGTCGCAGTGTCCCGATGACCCTCTCGCAGAGGGCGTTCACCCGCGGGGACTGCGGGGCGATCTTGACGGTTTCGATTCCCTCAGCTTCGAAGACGGCGTCGAAGGACTCGTGCGCCTGGCCAAGGAGAACAGCACATGGGGCCACCGCCGCATACAGGGCGGACTCGCACGCCTCAGCTACCCGATCGCCCCGTCCACAGTCTGGGAGATCCTGCACGCAGCCGGCATCGATCCCGCTCCGCAACGCCCCGGCCCGACCTGGCGTGAATCCGTCACCGCCCAGGCCCACGGCATCCTCGCCGACTTCCTCCACATCGACACCATCGCGCTCAAGCGCCTGTACGTCCTGATCTTCATCGAACACGACACCCGGCGCGTTCACCTCGCCGGCGTCACCGAACGCCCCACCCAGTGGACCGTCCAACAGGCCAGAAACCTCACTATGACACTCACGTGCCGGATGGACTCCCTGCACTTCCTCCTCCGCGACCGGGACAGCAAGTACACCAGCGCCTTCGACGCCGTCTTCCAGGCCGACGACGTGGGAACCCCGCTCAGCCCGCCTCGGGCACCAAAGGCGAACGCCATCTGCGAGCGAGCCGTGGGTACCCTACGCCGCGAAGTCCTCGACCGAATACTGATCTACAACGGGGCCCACGCCCAAGCAGTCCTGACCGAGTACATCCGGCACTGCACCAATCCCAACAGCAACTACCCCCGGACAGTACCGAACCGCCCGCACCGGCCAACGTCAGTCGGGCTCTTCCCCTTCGGGTATGACCTCGCCGTCGGCGATCGCGTAGAGGTGTTCGACGCGGGCCTTCTTGGCCGCGTAGTCGGGATCACGGGAGGTCTTCCAGGTCTTCAGGCGTTGAAAGGAGACGCCTTCCTCGCGGAGCAGGATGCGCAGGCCCTCGTGGCTGATGTCGTCGACCACCCCCTCCGCGACCAGGAAGTCCGCCAGCTTGGTCAGGCTCCAGGTGGACATCGCGGACCCGGTCGACGCTGGTGAACGACACTTCGGCGATCTTCGCCACCGGCATGCCCTGAGCGGACAGCAGGACCACCTGGGCCCGCCGCCAGGTCACCACCGACCCGGTGCCCCTGCGGATGATCCGCAGCAGCCGCCGCCCCTCGTCATCGTCGATCTGACGCACGCGTACTCGCTCGGTCACCAGGACAGGGTGCCTGTCACGCGCCGCCAGATCCCTCATTTCCTGCCCCTTGCCCGGCAGCGGTTGCCGCCGCTGCCACTGTCCATATCGCCATACCCCACAGGGAGAGCGCAGAAATAAGGCCCACCACGAGGCGCACGGTCTCGTCCGGGCCGTTCGTGAGCCAGACGGTCATGCCCGCCGCCCCGGAAGCGATCAACAGGGCCGCCGGTATTCGCAGTCGGGGCTGCTCGAACACCGCCGCCAACGGCAGGAAGTGGAGCCCAACGACAACCGCGATCAGCGGGGGAATGAGCACCGGCACCCCGACGTGACGGCAGACTGCGGCGATGGCGATGATGAGCAGCCACTGGAGCCCGTTGATCTGGTTGAACCGCCGACGTCGGTCAACGGGAAATGGTCTCCCTTCCGACGGGGGAAGGAATCCGCGCGCGGCGAGCATCAGCCCCACCATGACAGCACAGCCAACTGCGACCAGGACCTGCCGCATCAACCCGTCGAATGCGCTCGTGCCCAGCAGCCACCAGCCGAGCCCGAACAACGCGAGGAACCCCACCCCTGACCTGAACATGATCGAGACTCTACGCGGAAGAGCAGCCCTGAAGGTCCAAGGATCCTCAACTTAGCGCGGGCCTCGTGGCCGACGTCCTCATCCGCCGCCGGTTCTGCGGTCGTGCCCCTTCGAACCAAAGCCGCAGCCGAACAGGGCGAACGTTGTCTGATGCGGCACTAGTGTCCTGAGTCGTTGATTCAGGACACTAGATGAGGGCGACCATCTCTTCCGGCAACGGTGGCCGGCCGGGTCTGACCGGTGCTTGGCGCCATTTCCAGCGCACCAGACGGCGGTGCCAGGTCAGCAGTGTGCCTGGGGTGACCAGCCGATGGCGGCACAATGGGGGTGGCAGGTGCCGTGCGAGAGCGGAGAGCACGGCACGATCAGCCCATGAGAGCCGCGGGCGCTTCGATCTACCGGCGCAGCACAGCGACCTCATGGCGGAGAGCGAGGATCTCGGCGTTGTTCGCGGCGGCCGACCGGCCCAGCAAGAGGAGGCAGTCCAGCAGTCGGCAGGAGATCAGGTAGAGCACTCGCATACCCACGATCACCGATCATGCCCATATGTGGACGATCGCAGAGCCCTAGGCCGTTTCGTTCGGATCAGTCGGTCGTTGGTCCGGGTATGCCGTTAACCGATGCGCAGTGGGCGCGAATCGAGCCGTTG
>NZ_RIBZ01000233.1:0-35605 GCF_003721215.1 Streptomyces botrytidirepellens | reverse complement strand
GCCCGCTACCTCTCCCCCGACCCCCTAGGCCTAACCCCCGCCCCCAACCCCACAACCTACGTCCACAACCCCCACACCTGGACCGACCCCCTGGGGCTAACACCGTACCCCCCACAGCACCGCAGCGGGGCCGATAATGTGGCCGACCATGCTCGACTCAAGCGTGTCTACGAGCAAGCCCAGAAATACGGGAAGGCTGGGTACAGGGAACTAGAAGACGGAAGATTCCGCTTCTATGGTGAGATAACACCCGCAAAAAAGGCCGGAGAAATGATCGGCCGCCGCCTAGTTCGAGAATGGGATCCGTCGACCGATACCACGCGAATTTGGCATGAGACGCTGGACCACGACAGAAAAGTGCGCATCGTCAGGCCGGACATTTCATTCACCGACGGAAAGAAGGTGCATTACATGTTCGACGGCAATGGAAAACTCACCAATACTTGGTAGGGACATAATGAACCTGAGGCAGGAAATCACAAAAAAGCTCGCAGAGCTGACTCAGGACGCCGGGAAGTCGGAAGATATTTCCAACTGGGCCATTTCCGTGATGCAAGGAGGCGACACAAGCCTGCTGGATCCAAAGGTCTGGGAAGCCCTTGACAGAATGAGCGGCGCTGACCTCATGTCGGGGCCGAACACTTACCTGCACAGTCGCGAAGATTTCTCGGAATGGCTCAGAGATTTCACCGAGCAATAAATTCCTTCTTCCGCGAAAGAAGAGGCCGCAAGGAAGAAGATCAACTGACGGGTGGAGATCAATAAGGTCGGGCACATCCGCGCCAGGGCGAGACAGGGACGTCAGGGTCCAGGAGCCGCCCGGCTCCCCGCCGAGCTACCTGATCTTGATGGCACGCGATCGGGACTTCCGGGACGGCTGCGGTGGCTAATGGGTGGAGGACCGTGAGTCGCTGGAGGCGTTCTTCACCAAGGGCGGTTGAATCGTTGAGTGGACCTGAGTCAGCGAGGCGCATTCCGGCAGCGGACTTCCGCGGATCGCCTCAGGTGTATGTCGCCCAACTGGAGGTCACGACAGAAGCCCTGGAGTCGCGGCGGGGAGCACACGACCTCACACACGACGACCTCGGAGAATGGTTCACCTTCGCCTTCACCCTCCCGGGCGGAGCCCTGGCAGCCGTGGTTCGAGAGGTACACAACGCGCCTTCGCCCGGCTACATCTTGACGGCGATCGGCTACGCGGACCCCAGCGACATCCTGACCGAGTTCCTCACCGCGTCAGGCATGACAGCGGAACACGTCACCCATCAAACCGCTTCTCCGCCGCCGACATGACAGGGACCAATGCCGACCTCGCGCGAGCTTTCCCATCACGGCTCGTCCATGACGTACGCGCCGTCCTGGCAGCCATGCCGGACCCTCCGTCTCCGTTCATGTCACCGTTCTCGGTCGACGTGTCCGGTGAGGTCGTCAGTATCCCTTCCCGGATTTACAACGAGGAGCTGCCCATCGACGCGACGCACGGGCTCGCCGCAAGGCAGCGGGTGATCCTCCACTGCCTGTACTCACGCCACGGTGACGGGATGGTCCGCCAGCGACACCTGGAGCAGATCGTCCGCTCCGGGGAGCCATGGGTGGCCCCGTTCGTGGTGCAGTTGGTCGGCGAATATGTGGTGGAGATCCTCGAGGCGATCCGGAAGGGCATTTCCGATGTGGCCACTCCGGGGTCTGCCCAGGGGCTCCTGTACGGGGACTTCGTCGCGCGCAATGCGTCGTTCTTCGCGCGGACCGAACGCCGGGTGGTGAGCTACTGGTCCCGCTACTACCGGCACCGGTACCCAGCGTTCGGCACCTACCCCGGCTGCCTGACCCTGGAGCTCCTGCGAGCAGCCGCGGCCGACCGCACCGGCAGGCGGTGGCCCCGTCACACCCCACCCGGCCTCGCCGACTCACACCACTCCCGCTGAGGCGACGCAGCCCACCACACGACTACGCTGCCGCCATGCCTACCGACCGCGCCGAGCCCACACTCATCCTCTGGGACGTGGACCACACGTTGGTCAGCATCCGGGGTGGAGTGAGCCGCAGCCTCTACGAGCGGGCCTTCAAGAAGGTGACGGGGCGGACGCTCGGCGGGCTGGCGGACATGGCCGGTCGCACCGAGCAGGCCATCATGGTGGAGACGCTGCGTCTCAACGGCATCGATGAGCCGGACGCACTGTTCAGTGACTTCTACGCCGCGCTGACGGCAGCGGCCATCGAGCTGAAGGGCCGTATGCGAGAGGTCGGAGTCGTTCTACCCGGTGCCCGGGAGGCCATGGCGTCGTGCGCCGCTCGCCACACCGTCCAGTCGGCGGTCACCGGCAACCTCCGCCCGATCGCCATCACCAAATTGGCCGCCGTCGGCTTGGGCGACGGGCTCGACTTCTCGGTGGGCGGCTACGGTGACGACGGCAGCGATCGAGCCGACCTCGTGCGTCAGGCGCGCAAGCGGGCATCGGAGAAGTACGGTCACGCCTTCGACAGCCGACGCACCGTCGTCATCGGCGATACGCCCCACGATGTTCGGGGCGCCCACGACGCCGACGCTCTAGCCGTAGGCATCGCCACCGGCCGCAGCTCCGCGGATGAGCTGCGGGCGGCTGGAGCAGACATCGTGCTGACGAGTCTCACCGACTTCACCGGTCGCTGTGGTGAAGCCCTCGGCTGGTAGCCGCTAGACAGCGTCAGCCGCCGTCAACAGATCGGGGATCAGGCTGGGCTCGACCCCGATCGCTGCCACGTCGTTGCGGACGGACGTCACGAACTGTCCGATCTCCGCCGCAAGAACCTCCCAGGCGACCGGCGAGGTCCATGTGTCCGGCTCGAAGACAGAGCCGACCCGCCACTCTTTTGCCGACCGGGCGATCCGCACCGCGCCCAGTTCCGCGTAGGACATCGAGTCGAACTCGAAGTCACCGCGCTCGCTGTCCGACCGGTGCAGCCAGCCCACCAGAGCGTGTGCCAACTCAGCCACGGGGAACAGGCCCTCCGTGAACACCACCTGGCCGCCATCCCGGATGACCAGGTCGGCCCCAATGTCCACGAGCAGCACTCCCAGAGGCGCCGTCCTCGGCCGGAGGCCACACTGGTACAGATCCGGCACACCCAAGTTCTGGTATGCGAAGCTCACCGACATGTGGCCCTCCCGAGCGCTCAAGGGCCACAGATCGACAGGCCACCCAGGCAGCGAACCTACCAAGCGGGCCCATCACGCCCAGTCGGCCTCTGCTGAACGCCTCAGGCGTACGTCGCCCCCGCAGGCGGGATCAGATTTCCTTGACGAAGACGATGGCGTCCATCTGATCGGTGGCGGCCGGGTCGAGGGGGACGTACGTGTGGTCGGCCGGGGTGCGGGGGGTTGGGGTTCGGGCGAGGGTCGTGGTGAGGCGGGCGGGGTCGATGACGGTGCGGGGGTGGGGAAGGGGGGACAGGAGGCCTTCGAGGGTGTCGGGGTGGGGGACGTCGGAGCCGCGGGTGCCGAAGGTGGCGGCGGCGAAGGCGTAGTGGTCGCCGAGGCGGGTGCCCATGATGGCGCCCGCGCTCCACCACTGGAGCGGCGTGCCCGCGAGGTCGAGGTGGCCCTTGTGGCGCTGGAGGTGGGCGTTGTGGGCGAAGGCGAGGGTGGGGCCGCGGCGGGCCTCGCGGCGCACGATGGCGTCGAGGTTGTCGGCCATCATCGCGTCGCGGAGCGACATGAGCGCGCCGACGCGGGTGGGCGCGGTGTCGGCCATGGCGGCGTGGTAGCGCAGGAGTCCGGTGGCGGTGCGGGCGTGCAGTTCGGCGAGCCAGAAGTCACCGGGCGAGGTGGCGGCCGTCAGGTGGGGGGCGTGCGCGGTGAGCAGCGCGCTGAGGTCGTCGGCGATCAGGCGCAGCTTCCCGGTCTCCGGGGTGCCGCCGATGGACTGGGCGGGGTCCATCATGGCGTCGGGGTTGGTCCAGCGCTCGTCGGGGCCGAGGAGTTCGTCGAGGGTGGCGCGGTTCCAGGGCAGGTCGAGGTGGGCGGCGAGGTAGTCGTGGAGTGCGGTCAGGGCGGGGCGGGGCGAGGCGGCGCCGGTGATTTCCAGGGGGCCGTCGAAGCCGTAGAAACGGAGCCGCTCGTGCGGGGGCCGCTGTTCGTTGTGGGCGCGCATCCAGCGCAGGAGCTCGCGGTTGGCGGGTGAGGCGCCGAAGCCGTGGCTGAAGCCGCGGCTCATCGCGTCGTCGAGGGTCGCGGTGCCGTCGGCGACGTAGGCGTCGGCGACCAGGGCCGCCAGGCAGTCGCTCTCGATGGCGATCGAGCGGTAGCCCTCGTGTTCGACGAGGTGGCGGAAGAACTCGTTGCGCAGCTCGGGGAAGGCTTCGACGCCGTGGGTGGGCTCGCCGAGGCCGAGCAGGCGGGTGGCGGGAGACAGGAGGGCGGTGAGGGCGCCGCCGGTGAAGGGACGGGCGGCGTCCTGGATCGTGGCCGTCATGGCTTCAACCGTATCGTTGAACCCTCGGTGTAAACTTTGGCGGCATTTTCCCCTGCGGACGAGGACGAACCTTCAAAATGCGGTTGCGGCCCATCGATCTGGCGCGCGAGCACGGCCTGTCCACGCAGGCGGTGCGCAACTACGAGGAGTCGGGGATCCTGCCGCTCGCCGAGCGCTCGGCGAGTGGCTACCGCGTCTACGCTCCGCGCCATGCGGCGGCGTTGCGGACGTTCCTGGCGTTGATCCCCGCGCACGGCCACGCGACGGCCGGAGCGATCATGCGGGCCGTGAACGGCGACGCGGTCGAGGAGGCGCTGCGGCTCATCGACGAGAGCCACACGCAGCTGGCCGAGGACCGGCGCACGCTGGAGGACGTGGAAGAGGCACTGCGCGGCCTGGCGCCACCACGCGAGCCGGAGCCGGTTGAGCCCGGTGAGCCGGGCGGGACGTTCATCGGGCCGCTTGCGCGCAGGCTCGGCATCCGCCCGGCGACGTTGCGCAAGTGGGAGCGAGCCGGGCTGATCGTGCCCCGGCGCGACCCCCGCACCGGCTACCGCGTCTATACCCCCGCCGATGTGCGTGACGTACTGCTGGCCCACCAACTGCGGCGCGGCGGGCACGGACTGGAGCAGATCGCGCGGGTGCTGGAGCGGGTTCGGGTGGCAGGCGGACCGGAGCCGCTCCAGGCGACGCTGCGGGAGTGGCGCGACCGGCTGACGGCACAGGGCCGGGCGATGCTGACGGGCGCGGCCGCGCTCGACACCTATCTGGGGAGCCGATCCGACTGAGGGCGCTTCAGCCCTCCCCCAGTACCGCCCGGATTACGTGGCGGGCGTTGCGCGCCATCGTTGGGTTCGTCTTCCGGTGGTACGGGAGGGCGATCAGGGCCTGGGAGAGGGTGCGGGCGCGGCCTCGGGTCCAGGTGGGGGCGTCCACGGCCAGCGCCTCGCGGAAGACATCCCGAGCAGCCGAAGGCAGCAGGTTCCACGCCGGGAACAGGTCGCAGGCCGGATCGCCCACGCCCATGCAGCCGAAGTCGATCACCGAGGTCAGCCTGCCACTCCCGTCCACCAGCAGGTTGCCCGGCATCAGGTCGGCGTGCAGCCACACCGGCGGGCCGTCCCAGTCCGGGGTCCGCAGGGCGTCCTCCCATACGGCGGTGGCGGCGTCGCAGTCGACGTCCTCCTCCGGGATGGCGCGCAGTTGCTCGATCGCCGCGCGGGTCTCCGCGTCGAGGGTGGCGAGGGGGCCGCCGCGGTAGGCCCTCGGGGCGTCCGGCAGGGGGACGCTCCGCATCGCGGCCACGAAACCGGCCAGGTCCTTGGCCAGCAGCGACGGCTCGCTCAGGGCTCCCTCCTTCGGAGTCTCCCCCGCCAGCCAGCGGTGCACCGACCACGCCCACGGATATCCCTCGGCGGGCTCGCCGGTGCCGAGCACCTCGGGGATGGCCGCGGGCAGCAGGGGCGCGAGGCGGGGCAGCCAGTGCCGTTCCGTCGCCACGTCCCCGGCTCCGCCCGCCACCAGCGGCAGCCGTACGGCCATGGCGTCGCCCAGCCGGTACACGGCGTTGACGGTGCCGCCGGACGGGAACCGTTCGACGTCCAGCTCCGCCCATTGCGGGAACTGTCCGGTGATCAGCCGCCGTACGAGGGTCTCGTCGACGAGGGGCACTGGGTTCATGGGGCACCATCCGACCGTTGGACGCCCACGGGAGCAACTGCTTTTCCGGGTCGTGGCTCCGGCGCCGGGGGCCGCAGGATGCCCGCCGCGCACGCGGCGATCACGCAGAAGGCGACGGGAAGGAAGAAGGTGAAGTTGAGCGGTACGAGGCGGGTCAGGGGGCCGATGACGGCGGGGCCCGCGAGCATGCCGAGGTAGCCGAGGCCGGCGACGCGGGAGACGTTGGCTCCGGCGGTGGACTGGTCGGTGTGGCCCGCGGCGCTGAAGAGTTGGGGGACGCAGCCGGAGAGTCCGGCGCCGAACACGGTCCAGCCGAGCAGCGCCAGGGGGATCCAGGGCGAGAGTGCGGCCGCGGTCATGCCGAGGGCGGCCGCGGAGGCGCCGTAGCGGAGGATGGCGACCGGGCCGACCCGGGCGGCCACGCGGTCGGCGAGCAGGCGGCCGGTCGTCATGGCGGTGGCGAAGGCTCCGAAGGCGAGCGCGGCCGTGGCGGCGGGCGCGTCCAGGACATTGCGCAGATGGAGCACGCTCCAGTCGTTGGCCACGCCCTCGCACAGCATGATCATCAACGCCAGGGCGGCCAGCGCCCAGATGCGGCGGGGCGTCCGGTACCGGGGTTTCGCAGCGGGAGCGTCGGGGCCCGGGGCGGTGGCGGGCCGCCCCAGCAGTGCGCGGGACGCCGCCGCCGTGACGGCGAGGCCGAGGGCCGCCGCCGCGGTCAGGGTCGCCGCGGGGCTCCAGCCCCAGCCGAGGGTGCGGGCGCCGACGAGCGAGGCGAGGACGCCGCCGAGCGAGTAGGTGGCGTGGAAGGCGGACATGACGGGCCGCCCGTAGCCGCGTTCGACCTGGACGGCATGGGCGTTCATGCTGACGTCCAGGCAGCCGTTGCCCACCCCGAGCACCAGCAGTGCCGCCCCCAGCGTCCAGGCGTTGGTGGCCAGGCCGGGCAGGATCAGGGTGGCGCTGCACAGCGCCGCGCCGAGCGGTACGACGACGCGGGCGCCGAAACGATCGGTGAGGGGGCCCGCGACCTGCATGGCCGCGAAGGCTCCCGCGCCGAGGAGGAGAAGGAGCCAGCCGAACAGGGCGTGGCCGGTGCCCGCGCGGTGTTCGATGCCGGGGATGTGGACGATCCACATCCCCATGAGGAAGCCGTTCAGGGCGAAGTAGGTGAAGGTGGCCAGCCGGGCGGCCCGCAGCGAACTCGCTGCGCTCTCCGCACTCTCCATGCTCTCCGTACTCTCCATTCCACGAACGTAGCGAACAAGCATCGTGTTCGAAAGGTTGCCTTTCGAACGCCTAGTGTGTTCAATCACGCCATGGCAGGGACAACAGATCGACTGAGGCAGATCACCGACGCCGTACGGAGCGCGGGCCGCGTCGGCGTCGCCGAACTGGCCGCGCTCACCGGCGCTTCGGAGATGACCATCCGGCGCGACCTGGAGGCGCTGGCCGAGCAGGGCGTCCTGGAGCGCTACCGGGGCGGGGCGAGGAGCCTGCTGCTGCGCGGCGAGGAGCCGCCGTTCGCGCTGCGCGCCCAGGAGGGGCTGGACGCCAAGCGGCGCATCGCCGCGGAGGTCGCGGGGCTGATCTCCGACGGGGAGTCCGTCGTCCTCGACAGCGGCACCACCTGCCTGGAGGTGGCCCGGGCGCTGGAGCACCGCCGATTGACCGTGATGCCGCTGTCCCTGCATGCGGTGAACGCGCTGGCCGGGGCGGCGCAGCTGACGCTGCTGGTGCCCGGCGGGCGGCCCCGGCAGGGCGAGTTGGCGCTGACCGGCCCGCTGGCCCAGGCGTCGCTGGCCGCGCTGCGCTTCGACACCGCGGTCATCGGCTGCTGCGGGTTGAACGCCGCGGACGGGCTGACCGCCTACGACCTGGACGACGCCGCCGTGAAGCGCGCCGCCATCGCCTCGTCCCGCCGCGTGATCGCCGTCGCGGACGGCGCCAAACTCACCCGCACCGCCTTGGCGTTCGTCACCGCCGCCTCCGGTCTGGACGCGGTCGTCACGGACGAGACGGCACCGGACGAGGAGAGGGACCGGCTGGCCGCGGCCGGGGTGACCGTACGGACGCCGTAGGTATGGCGCTGGCCTGCGGCGATACCGTTCACCGGGGCACCGCGGAGCCGGGGCATATGCCAGACCGCACGAGAGGGAAGACCCGTGCGGCGGATGCGTTGTTCCTCACATACCGGGGGTAACAGGCCAGTTGAGAGGTTTAGGCCACAGCGATTGTCAGTGCCTGCCCCTACTCTATTGGTCATGCGTCCGACTCCTACTCCCCAGAGCCCTGCCTTAGTGACCACTTCCACCGACCAGGCCAACGAGGCGATCCGCGTGTTTCTGCGGGCCCGGGCCGGGCGGGCTCTGCGGCCTGCCGAGCGGGCGGAGTACGGGCGGCTGCTCGGGGTGTACACGCGGGCGCTGCGCGGTGAGATGGAGCAGGCGGCCTGAGAAGCGGGGCGCCGACCACACCTGGGGGCGGGCGACGCCATGCGTACAGCGGGGAGAGTCGTACTCGGTACGGCGTTAGCGGGGTTCATCGGAGTTGCAGGGATCGGGGGGTACAACCTCTACACGGGGGTGACCGGCGGCAGCGGGCCGTCGGTTCCGGACGGCGCGGTGACGTCGGCCGAAGTCAAGGACACGGCGCGGGAGTTCCTGACCGCGTGGGCGGACCAGAACGATCTGCGGGCCGCGGCGTTCACCAATGACGCCCAGAGCGCGGGCGCCGCGTTGAGCCGATACCGCGAGGACGGCCGGGTCGAGAAGGTGACGCTCACGGCGAGCGAAGCCGACAGCGCCACGGTGCCGTTCCGGGTCAAGGCGGAGATCGTCTTCGGGAAGACCCGTTCGACCTGGACGTACGGCTCGGCACTGACCGTCGTGCGGGGCCGGACCACGGGGAAACCGCTGGTGGACTGGAAACCGGCGGTCCTCCACCCGAAGCTGACAACCGGTGAAACGTTACAGACGGGCATGGCGGACAGTCAGCCGGTCCGGGTGCTGGACCGGAACGGCAGTGTGGTGAAGCAGGGCCGCTATCCGTCCCTCGACCCGGTGCTGAACGCGCTGCGGGCGAGATACGGCGCCAAGGCCGGTGGCGCGGCCCGGGTCGAGGTGGCGGCGGTCAAGGCCGACGGGACGGCCGGGGCGACGCTGCACGTGGTGGCCAAGGGCAGGCCCGGGAGCCTGCGCACGACGCTGGATCAGAAGGTGCAGCGGCGCGCGGAGTCGGCCGTGGGCGAGACGGCCGGGGCGTCCGTGGTGGCGCTCAAGCCCAGCACCGGGGAGATCCTCGCGGTGGCCAACTCGGACAAGGCCGAGTTCAACGCCGCGTTACAGGGGCAGACCGCGCCCGGGTCGACGTTCAAGATAATCACCGCCGCCGCGCTGCTGGAGTCGGGCAAGGTGACGCCCGCCCAGCGGGTGCCGTGCCCGAAGACGGCGGCGTACGCGCAGGGCATGACGTTCCACAACGTCGAAGACAGCGAGAACCCGAGCGCCACCTTCGCGCAGGACTTCGCGGCCTCCTGCAACACCGCGTTCGTCTCGCTCGCGGGCTCCCTACCCGACGCCGGGGTGGCGGAGGAGGCGCGGTCGGTGTTCGGGATCGGCCTGGACTGGCAGGTGGGGGTCACGACGTTCGACGGCTCGGTGCCGACGGAGGGCGGGGACGGCAAGGCCGCGGCGGTCATCGGGCAGGGCACGGTGCAGATGAACCCGCTCACCATGGCGTCGGTGGCGGCCACCGTGCGGACGGGCGCCTTCAAGCAGCCGGTGCTGGTGCCGCCGTCGGTGGACGACCGCAGGATCGCCACCAGCGAGCGGGCCCTGAGCCCGGCGGCCGCGCAGCAGCTGAAGGGCATGATGCGGCTGACGGCGACGAGCGGCACCGCCCGAGCGGCGATGGCCGGACTCGGCGGCGACGTCGGCGCCAAGACCGGCTCGGCCGAGATCGACGGCCAGGTGAAGACCAACGCCTGGTTCACGGCCTACCGGGACGACATGGCCGCGGCCGCCGTCGTCACGGCGGGCGGACACGGGGGCGACGCCGCCGGGCCCGTCGTACGGCAGGTGCTCGACGCCCGCTGAGGGTCCAAGGCCCGAAGCCACCACTCAACGCGATACGCCGGGGTCACCCCTCAGCCATGACGCTTCGTACAAGGGTTGTGCGAAGGGGTTGTCTATGGTCTGGCGCACACTCTAGCCTGGCGCGGCATCAGCCGAGAGAGCCACGGAGGGGATTCCGGCGTGAAGCGCACATCCCGCGACATCCGCACCGCCAACCGCTACGGGGTACTGCGCCACATCGTCGCCGAATCCCCGGTGTCCCGGCAGGAGGTGGCCGCGGCGACCGGGCTGAGCCTGGCCACGGTCGCCAATCTCGTCGGCGAGCTGCTGGAGCTGGGCATGCTGGTCGAGGTGGGGTACGAGGACTCCGACGGCGGCCGCCCGCGCGGGCTGGTCGCCGTCAACTCCTCCGGGGGCGCGCTGATCGGGGTGGACGTCGCGGAGACGTACGTCCATGTCGAACTGTTCGACCTCGCCCTGACCGTCCTCGCCCGCGCCGACCAGGAGTTGCGCCCGGAGCGTCCGGAGGAGAACCACCCGACGAAGGTGGTGGCGCACATCGCCGCCGCCGTGGCGTCCGTGGTCGGGCAGGCAGGGATCGCGCCCGACCGGGTGCTGGGCGTGGGCATCAGCATGCCGGGGCAGGTGGACCGGGAGGGCGGGGTGTCGGTGTTCGCGCCCAACTGGGACTGGCACGACGTACCGCTGCTGCGGATGCTGGCCGACCACATCCCGTACCCCCTGTACCTCGACAACCCGCTGCGCGCGTGCACGGTGGCCGAGCAGTGGTTCGGCGCGGCGCGCGGGCGGGGCGACGCGGTGGTGGTGAACCTCGGTACGGGCGTGGGCGCCGGGCTCGCGCTCGGCGGGGCGCTGCACCGCGGGGTCAGCAACAGCGCCGGCGAGTGGGGGCACACCACCCTCATCCTGGACGGGCGGCAGTGCCACTGCGGCAACCGCGGCTGCGTGGAGACGTACGTCGGCGCGCCGGGCATCATGCGGAATCTGCGCGAACTGAGCCCGGACAGCCCGCTGTTGCGCGCCGACGACCAGACGGCGACCATCGAGGCCCTGGGGCGGGGCCTGGCGGACGGGGACCCGGTGGCCGCCCAGGTGGTCCGTGACACCGCGCGCTATCTCGGGGCGGGCCTCGCCGACCTGATCAATCTGCTCAACCCGGAAGTGATCGTGCTCAGCAGCTGGGTCGCGGCCGCGCTGGGCGAAGGGCTGCTGGCGGAGGTGCGCGAGGCGGTGGCCGGGCGGGCGCTGCGACGTCCGCTGGCGAGCACCGAGATCGTGCTGTGCCCGATCCCGTCGAACCCGGTGAGCCTCGGGGCGGCGACCTTCGTGCTGGAGGGTTCCCTGGCGTCCGTCGGGCTGAAGCACCGTCGCCCGACGGCCGCGAGGACGCGCGGCGCCTCCTCGTAACGGGGCGTGGGAGCGTTCCCATTCCCCTGGTCGTTCGAACCCTCGAACCGCCCCAAAAGTCGCGCCACCCACTTCGTCCAACCCCTTGCCGAAGTCTTCGTCTATGGCTAACGTCCCGCTGCACCAACGCACTTGGCCGTGTACCCGTGATCGTGATCGTGATCCGAGACAAGGACGTCACATGTCGGCAATGAACAGAGCCAGGGATGCCAGGGACTGGGACCGCCGCAGCGTGCTGCGCGCCGTCGGCGGGGTGGCCGCTCTGGGCGGGCTCGCCGCCTGCGGTTCGAACACCGGCCGCTCCGGCGGCGGTGGCAAGTCGATCAAGCAGATGTACCACGCGTACGGGGAACCGGGCACCCAGCAGGCCGCCAAGAAGTTCGCCGACGCGTACGACAAGGCGAAGGTCACCATCGAATGGGTGCCGGGCGAGTACGAATCCAAGCTGGCGACCTCGCTGCTGGGGTCGGGCCGCCCGGACGTCTTCGAATACCACCCCGATCTGCAATTGGTGCGCTCGAAGCAGATCGTCCCGCTCGACGACATCATCGCCGACGTCAAGGACGACTTCCTGCCGGAGGACATCACGGCGAATTCCGTGGACGGAAAGATCTACGGAATCCGCATGATCGATGACCCGCAGTTCTTCTTCTACCGCAAGTCCCTCTTCGAGGACGCCGGGGTCAAGCCCCCGACGACGTTCGACGAACTCATCGACATCGCGCACAAACTGACCAAGGGCAAGGTCAAGGGGCTGTACATCGGCCAGAACCTGAAGACCATCAGCAAGCCGCTCGTCTGGTCCAACGGCACCCATTACCTCACCGAGGACCACAAGATCGCCTACCACACCGAGGAGTTGGAGGAGACCCTCACCAAGGCCCGGGAGCTGTACACGAGCAAGTCGCTGCTGCTGGGCGCCCCGACCGAGACCTGGGACCCGACCAGCTTCGTCCAGGGGCTGTGCGCGATCCAGTGGTGCGGGATATGGGCGATACCGGCGATCCAGAAGGCGTTCGGCGACGACTTCGGGATCTTCCCGTTCCCCAAGTCCGGGAAGAACGGCCGCCCGGTGGTCTACAACGGCGGCTGGTCCACCTACGTCTCCGCCAAGGCCAAGGACGTCGACGGGGCCAAGGAATTCGTCAAGTGGCTGTGGATCGAGCAGAAGAAGTACCAGCAGGAATGGGCGCTGGACTACGGGTTCCACATTCCCGCGCGCAAGAGCATCGCCGCCGGTGCGGACAAGCTCAAGAGCGGGGTCGCGGCCGAGGCGGTCGAGCTGTTCAACAGCCACGGAATCTTCGACGACCCGTACTGGACGGAGGGCATGTTCAACATCGTGCTCGACGCGGTGGTCAGCTCGGTGCGCGACAGCAAGAATCCCGCGGCCGAACTCGACAAGGCCGATAAGAAGGTCGAGCGCGACCTGAAGAAGCTCGGTTAGGGCGGGCGTCCGGAACCGACATGGCGACCACCACACCCACCCAGAGCGCCGCCCCCGGCCGGGTGCCCCGCAAGGCGGCCCCCACCGGGCGGCGGCTGCGCGGACTCGGCGGCAGCCGCGGCCGCACCCTCAACTTCTGGCTGTTCACCGGCCCGTTCCTGATCGGGCTGATCGTCTTCGTCTATGTACCGATCGGCTGGAGCCTCTGGCTCAGCCTGCACAACGCGAAGGGCACCGTCGCCCCCACCGAGTTCGTCGGCCTCGGCAACTACGCCGACATGCTCGGCGACGGCGACTTCGTGGACAGCCTGATCAACTTCACGGTCTTCGCCGCGATCATCGTCCCGATCACCTACGCGTTCTCCCTCGCCCTCGCGCTGCTGGTGCACCGCATCCGCTTCATGAAGGCGTTCTTCCGTTCGGTGTTCTTCCTGCCGACGGCGTGCAGCTTCGTCGTGGCGTCGCTGGTCTGGAAGATGTCGATGTTCAACGGGCTGCACTACGGCCTGGTCAACACCGTCCTGAGCTGGTTCGGCGTCGACTCCGTCGCCTGGCTCGCCTCGCCCCATCCGCCCTGGTACTGGCTGGTGCTCTGCACCGCGCGGCTGTGGCTCCAGTGCGGGTTCTACATGATCCTCTTCCTGGCCGCGCTCCAGAACATCCCCCGCGAGCTGTACGAGGCGGCGGCCGTCGACGGCGCCAAGTCGGGCTGGCAGACGTTCCGCCACATCACCCTGCCGCAGCTGCGCGCCACCTCGGTCGCGGTCGTCCTGCTGCTGCTCATCGCGGCGTACCAGGCGTTCGACGAGTTCTACAACATCCTGGACGAGGGCCGCGCCACCTGGGGCCGCCCGCCGCTGGTCGAGCTGTACCTCCAGGCGCTCGGCGCCAACCAGGACTACGGGCACGCCAGCGCGGGCGCCCTCATCCTCGCCCTGCTGATCGCCATGGTCACCCTGGCCCAGGGCAAGTTCCTCGGCTTCGGAAGGGGTGACGACAAGTGACCATCACGGCACCGGTCAAGCAGCGCACCGCGCGCTCCGTCATGAGCAGCACCGGGCTGTACGTCGCGCTCGGCGTCGCGACGGTGCTGTTCCTCGTCCCCTTCTATCTGATCGTCCGCAACGCCCTGTCCTCCGACGCGGACATCACCGGCGAGGACTGGGCGTTCTTCCCCACCGACCTCCAGTGGGGGAACGTCAAGGAGCTGTTCGACGACCCCTCCGTCCCCTTCGCCCGGGCGCTGTGGAACTCCACCGTGGTGGCCGTGCTGCACACCCTGGGCACGCTCCTGGTGTGCTCGCTGGCCGGATACGGGCTGGCCCGCATCCCGTACAAGCACGCCAACAAGGTGCTGTACACCGTCCTGTTCACCCTCATGGTCCCGGCGGCCGTGACCTTCGTACCGAGCTATGTCCTGGTCTCGTCGCTCGGCTGGGTCTCCTCGCTGCGCGGTCTGATCATCCCCGGCCTGTTCAGCGGCTTCACCGCGTTCCTCTTCCGCCAGTACTTCCTGGGCTTCCCCAAGGAGCTGGAGGAGGCGGCCCGGGTGGACGGACTGGGCTACTGGGGCGCGTACTGGCGCATCGTCGTGCCCAATTCGCTCAACTTCTTCGCGGCGATCTCGGTCATCACGTTCATCAGCGGCTGGAACGCCTTCCTGTGGCCCCTGGTGATCGGCCAGGATCAGAACTCGTGGACCGTGCAGGTCGCGCTGTCCTCGTACATGACCGCCCAGACGATCAACATCCACCTGATCTTCATGGCAACGGCCGTATCGATCCTGCCACTTGTGCTCGTCTTCGTGTTCCTCCAGCGCTGGCTCGTGCAGGGTGTGGCACAGACCGGTATCAAGGGCTGACCGAGGAGAACGATGAACTCCACGCAGCACACACCGCCGCTTCCCTACTACGAGGACGTCTCCCCCGGCACCGGATGCCTGCCGCCGCGCGCCTGGGCCCCCGGCTCGGACGCCGCCCGGCTGAACCTCGGCGGCACCTGGGCGTTCCGGCTGTCGCCGACCGCGGCCGCCGAGGACGACTCCTTCGCCCGCCCCGGCTACGACGCCTCCGGCTGGGGCGAGATCCCGGTGCCCGCGCACTGGGTGCTGCACGGCCACGGCGTGCCGATCTACACCAACGTGAACTATCCGTTCCCGGTGGACCCGCCGCGCGTGCCCACCGAGAACCCGACCGGTGACCATCTGCGCGTCTTCGACCTGCCCGGCGACTGGCCGACGGACGGGGAGGCGGTGCTGCGCTTCGAGGGCGTCGAGTCCTGCGCCCGGGTCTGGCTCAACGGGGAGGAGCTGGGCACCTTCAAGGGCAGCCGGCTGCCGCACGAGTTCGCGGTCGCGGGGCTGCTGAAGCCGTCGGGGAACGTGCTGGCGGTGCGCGTGCACCAGTGGTCCTCCGGCAGCTATCTGGAGGACCAGGACCAGTGGTGGCTGCCGGGGATCTTCCGCGAGGTGACGCTGCTGCACCGCCCCGCGGGCGCCGTGGCCGACTTCTTCGTGCACGCCTCGTACGACCACGTCGGCGGCGCGGGCACGCTGCGGGTCGACGCCGAGCCGGGCGGCGGCCGGGTCACCGTGCCCGAGCTGGGGCTGGATCTGGCGACCGGGGAGAGCGCCACCGTCGCCGTCGAGCCGTGGACGGCGGAGACGCCGCGGCTGTACGAGGGCACGCTGACCACCGGGGGCGAGACGATCGCGTTGCGGATCGGCTTCCGCACGGTGCTGGTCGAGGACGGCGTGTTCAAGGTCAACGGCCGGAGGGTGCTGTTCCGGGGCGTCAACCGGCATGAGTTCCACCCGGAGACGGGCCGCGCACTGGACCTGGCGACGATGCGCCGCGATCTGGAGCTGATGAAGCGGCACAACATCAACGCCGTGCGCACCAGCCACTATCCGCCGCACCCCGCCTTCCTGGACCTGTGCGACGAGCTGGGGCTGTGGGTCATCGACGAATGCGACCTGGAGACCCATGGCTTCGTCGACCTCGACTGGCGGAACAATCCGGTCGACGACGACCGCTGGACCCCCGCGCTGGTCGACCGGGCCGCCCGGATGGTCGAGCGCGACAAGAACCACCCGTCCATCGTGATGTGGTCGCTCGGCAACGAGTGCGGCACGGGCCGCGGGCTGTCCGCGATGGCCGACTGGATCCGGGAGCGCGACCCGTCCCGGGTGATCCACTACGAGGGGGATCTGTCCTGCGCCGACACCGGGATCTACTCCCGGATGTACGCGCCGCACGAGGAGGTCGCGCAGATCGGCGCCCGTACGGAGGCGCCGTGGGGCGACCCCGCGCTGGACGCGCGGCGGCGGGAGCTGCCGTTCATCCAGTGCGAGTACGCGCACGCCATGGGCAACGGTCCGGGCGGACTGAGCGAGTACCAGCGGCTGTTCGAGACGCATGAGCGGCTCCAGGGCGGGTTCGTGTGGGAGTGGATCGACCACGGCTTCGCCCGTCACACGCCGAACGGCACGCTCTCTTACGCGTACGGCGGCGACTTCGGCGAGGAGCTGCACGACGGCAACTTCGTCTGCGACGGGCTCCTCTTCCCCGACCGCACCCCGTCCCCGGGGCTGATCGAGTACAAGAAGGTCATCGAGCCGGTGCGGATCGAGGGCGACGGGTCCGCCGGGACGGTCCGGATCACCAACGGCCACGACTTCACCGACCTGTCCCATCTCGCCTTCACCTGGGCGTACGAGGCCGAGGGCGTGGCGGTCGGCTCCGGAGAGCTGGCGGTGCCGCCGCTGGTCCCCGGCGAGTCCGCCGACCTCAAGCTGCCCGCGCCCACGGCCACCGCACCGGGCGACGAGACCCGCTGGACGGTCGAGGCGCGGCTCGCCGCGGCCACGGCGTGGGGCGAGGCGGGGCACGTGGTGGCCTGGGCGCAGCTGCCCGGCTCAGCGGCCGCCGCACCCGCCTCCGTTACGGCCACGGCGGCGCCGCGCCACGGCGGGGACCGGATCGTCCTCGGCCCGGGCACGTTCGACGCCGCCACCGGCACCCTGACCGACCTCGGCGGGCTCACGCTCACCGGTCCCCGGCTCGACCTCTGGCGGGCCCCCACCGACAACGACAACGGCGCGGCCTGGCAGCCCGACGAGCGCTACGGGCTGATCTGGCGGGAGCTGGGCCTGCACCGGCTCCAGCACCGGGTGGACGCGGTGGATCTCGCGGACCGGGAGCTGACCGTCCGTACCCGGGTCGCCCCGGCGGCCACCGACGTCGGGCTGACGGCGGTCTACCGCTGGACGGCGGACGGGGACCGGCTGCGGCTGGCCGTCTCCGTCACCCCGCTCGGCGAGTGGACCTGCCCGCTGCCCCGGCTGGGCGTACGGCTCGGGGTGCCCGCCGCGCTGGGCGCCGCGGAGTGGTTCGGCGGCGGCCCCGGCGAGGCGTACCCGGACACCCGGGCCGCCTCCCGGCTGGGGCGCTGGGCGCTGTCGGTGGACGAGATGCAGACGCCGTACGTGCGGCCGCAGGAGAACGGGGCGCGGGCCGATGTGCGCTGGGCGCGGCTGACCGCACCGGACGGCACCGGCCTGCGGATCGAGGGCCACCCGCCGTTCTGGTTCACCGCGCGCCGCTGGACCACGGAGCAGCTGGACGCGGCCGAGCACACCCCGGACCTGGTCGCGTCGCCCGACACGGTGTGGGTCAACCTCGACCACGGCCAGCAGGGCATCGGCAGCCAGTCCTGCGGTCCTGGAGTGCTGGAGCCGCACCGGCTGCTGGTGGCCCCGGCGGAGTTCTCGTTCACCTTCGCCCCGCTGGGCTGATCCGGCACCCCCTAGGTGTCCAGCACCCGGTGCAGGAACTGCTGGGTACGGGCCTCGGCCGGGCTGCCGAAGACGCGCTCGGGCGTGCCCTGTTCGAGGACGACACCGCCGTCCATGAAGACCACGTGGTCGGCGGTGTCCCGGGCGAACCGCATCTCGTGGGTGACGACCACCATGGTCATGCCCTCGTCGGCCAGGGACCGCATGACGCCGGTGACCTCGCCGACCAGCTCCGGGTCGAGGGCGGAGGTGGGTTCGTCGAAGAACATGACGGCGGGGTCCATGGCGAGCGCGCGGGCGATGGCCACGCGCTGCTGCTGGCCGCCGGACAGCTGGGCCGGATAGGCGTCCGCCTTGTCGGCGAGCCCGACCCGGGCCAGCGCCTCCCGGCCCCGCTCGTCGGCCGCCTTACGGCTGATCTTGCGCACCTTGAGCAGCGCGAGGGTCACATTGCCCAACGCGGTGCGGTGCGGGAACAGGTTGAACTGCTGGAAGACCATGCCGACGTGGCCGAAGATCTCGGGTGCGCGCTTGCGGTCGTGCAGCGGGACGCCGTTGACCCAGACCTCTCCGCGGTCGGCGCGTTCCAGGTCGCACATGATCCGCAGCAGGGTGCTCTTGCCGGAGCCGCTGGCCCCGATGAGCACCACGACCTCACCGGAGCCGACTTCGATGTCGACGCCCTTGAGGACCTCCAGGTCACCGAAGCGCTTGTGCACGCCGGACAGGGCGACCTGGGCGGTGGTGGGCGGGGTCCGTTCCATGGGGGACTTGGTGATCATCAGGCGGTCACGGCCTTTCTCTCCATGCGCCGGACGACGACCGACAGCGGGGAACAGATGACGAAGTACAGGACGGCGATGGCCAGGTACGCCATGCCCGGGTGCCCGTCCCGGTCCACGATGGCCTGGCCCTCGCGGAGCAGTTCGGCGTAGCCGATGACGACGGCGATCGAGGTGTCCTTGACGAGCGAGAGGTACTGGCCCACCAGCGGGGGCAGCACGATGGCCCGGGTCTGGGGCAGGATCACCGACGCGAAGGTCTGGGTGCGGGACAGGCCCAGGACCCGCGCCGCCTCCCACTGGCCGCGCGGGACGGCTTCGATGCCGGAGCGGAAGATCTCCGCGACGTAGGCGCCCTGGAAGAGGGTGAGCGCGAGGAGGGCGGCGCCGAAGACGGAGATGTTCCCGATGCCGAGGTAGGCGGCACCGAAGTAGATGAAGAGCATCTGGACCAGCAGCGGGGTGCCCCGGAAGATCTCCAGGTAGCAGCGCGCGAGCTGGGCCAGGACGGGGATCCGGCTGGTGCGGATGGCCGCGATGACCAGGCCGAGCAGGGTGCAGGCGGCGATGGCCGCGGCGGACAGCTCGACGGTGGACCACAGCCCGGAGGCGTACAGGTCCCGGTTGGACCACAGGACCGACCAGTCCATCACGCCTCCTTGCGGATCAGGACGAGACGGCGGGCCGCGGTCCGCAGACCCGCCAGGACCGACTGGTGGGGGCGGATCGGGCGCAGCGGCGGTTTGAAGGCCGCGCGGCCGATCAGCTCCGCCACCAGCACGACCACGTTGGTGAGCACCAGGTAGAGCACGGCGGCGATGCCGAACACCTGGATGGTGAGCAGATTGCGGGAGTTGATCACCATGGCGGTGCCGGTGAGTTCGGGCACGGAGATGGCCGAGAGCAGCGACGAGCCCAGGATGATCTGGACGAGCTGGTTGATCACGGCCGGGTAGACGTTGCGCAGCGCCTGCGGGAGCACGACGTGCAGGAAGGTACGGAAGGGGCTGAGGGCGAGCACGCGGGACGCCTCGCGCTGGCCGCTCGGGACGGCCTGGATACCGGCCCGGAAGATCTCGGTGAGGTACGCGCCGACGTTGACGCCGAGCGCCGCGATGCCCGCCTGTACGGGGCTGAGCCGCAGCCCGGCCGAGGGCAGGGCGAAGTAGGCGACGAACATCTGGAGCAGCACCGGGGTGTTGCGGATGACCTCGACGTACACGGCGGCCGGGGCGCGGACGAGGGCGTGCCGCGACCGGCGGGCGAGGGCGCCGAGCAGCCCGAGGGCGCAGGCGAGGACGAAGGCGGCGAGGGAGAGCTTCAGGGTCAGCCAGGCCGCGCCGAGGTAGGTGGGCCAGTCCTGGAGGGCGTACGTCCAGTCGGCGAACATGGGGTTCCTCCACGGGGGCGGCGGCCGGGGTGCCACCGCCCGGCAGGGCTTTTTTAGTAGGACGGGTTGAGGGGGTATACGGGCTTGACGCCGAACCACTTCTTGTAGAGGGCCGCGCTCTGGCCGGAGGTGTTGAACTCGCGCAGCCAGGTGTTGATCCACTGGAGCCAGTCGGGGTCGCCCTGGCCCACGCCGATCGCGTTGTACTCCAGCGGTACGACGGAGTCCTTGGTGACCTTGAGGGAGGGGTCGAGCTTGGCCTGGTAGTTGAGGAAGTTGGAGTCCTCGACCATGGCGTCGGCCTGGCCCTGCTTGACCGCGAGCACGGCGGCCGCCGAGGTGTCGTACTCCTGGATCCGCGCCTTCGGGTTGCCCTCCTTCACGGCGGCGCCGTTGGTGGAGCCCTTGGTGACGGCCACCTTCTTGCCCGAGAGGTCCTTGAGGCTCGCGATGTCGCTGGACTTCTTCACCATCAGCACCTCACCGGCGACGATGTACGGATCGCTGAAGGCGACCTGCTTGGCGCGCTCGGCGGTGGTGGTGAAGTTGCAGACCACGGCGTCGACCTTGTGCGTGCGCAGATTGGGGATGCGGTTGGCGGAGGTGGTGTCGACGATCTTCGCCTTGACGCCGAGCGCCTTGGCCATGGCCTTGGCGACGTCGACGTCGAAGCCCTGGGGCTTGTTGCCCTTGTCGGTCGAGCCGAAGGGCGGGAAGGTCAGACAGCTGGCCACCCGCAGCGTGCCGCTGCGGGTCACCTTCTGGAGGGTGGAGTCCTGCGCGCGGGAGGCGGGGCTCTGGCTGGAGGAGCAGGCGGCGAGCAGGGAAGTGGCGGCGAGGGCGCTCACGGAGATCGCGGCCATTCTGCGGGCATGAAGGCGTCGTCGTCCCATGGCGGGACTCCCTTCGGGGTGAAAAAGAGCGAGACAGGTCATCGAGGCCGCGATCGGCGATGACCGTCGGGCTCTGGGGATTCTGCAATGCAGAATCGAATTCCGTATGAGGTGCGGACAAGCTAACCGAGCCGGTCAAGGCCGTCAATGGTTGATTTCGAATTCCGGCATCCGATGCCGCTATGCAAAAACGCGGAGGTCGGCTACCTTCCCGGCATGACTTCTCGGCCGGACACCGCCCACGGCGGCCAGGACGACCGCCCCGCCGGGACCGGCCCTGGGCGCAACACCTCGTCGTCGCTGCGCCGGGCGCTGTCCATCGTGATGTTCCTGGCCGAGGACCGCGGGCATCCGCGCGGCGCGACCCTCACCGACCTGGCCGAGGGCCTGGGCCTGAGCAAGAGCACCATCCTGCGGCTGCTGGCACCGCTGCGGGAGGTGCGCCTGGTGGACCAGGACGCCGAGAACGGGCGCTATCAACTGGGCCCCCAGAATGCCTTCCTCGGCCAAGTCTATTTGGAGCGGCTGGACTTCCGCGAAGCCGCCGCCCCGCATCTGCATGAACTCGTCGACGGCATAGGGGAAACGGTCCACTTGGTGGTCTTCGATCCACCGGAGATCGTTTATATCGACAAGGTCGAAAGCCCCCAGCCGGTGCGCATGCATTCACGCATCGGCAGCCGCCAGCCCGCGTATTGCACCGCCGTCGGAAAGGCGTTTCTCGCCTACGCCTCCCCCGCCGTGGTGGACCAGGTGATCGCACGGGGCATGCCGCCCCGCACCCCGGCCACCATCACCACCGCCGGGTGGCTGCGCGCCGAGTTGGCCACGGTGCGGGAGCGCGGGTACGCGATCGACGACGTGGAGAACGAGCGGGAGATCCGCTGCGTCGCGGCGCCGGTCTTCGACCACAGCGGGGCGGTCGCCACCGCGATCAGCGTCTCCGGGCCCGCCTCCCGCGTCACCCGGGACCGCGTCGCCGAGATCGGCGAGACCCTCCTCGCCTCGACCAGGGCCCTGTCCGAACGCCTCGGCGGAACGCTGCCGCCCGCGCCCGCGCCGTAGCCGCGTCAGCTTCGGCTGACCGGCGCCGGGATCGCCGGGGCGACCCGTACCGCCCGCTCCGACAGATGGGCGCGGTAGGCGGCTCCGTCCCACCAGGCGACCCGGACCTCGTAGCCGCCGTCGGCGGGCGCCACGTCCACGCGGGCCAGCGTCTCCAGCGGGGCCGGGTCCGGTTCGGCCGTCAGCCGGGCAAGGCAGACGAACAGGTCACCGGCCGCGCCGCCGGTGGTCTCGCCGGTGAGGGCGGGCGTGACGGCACGGCCGGAGAAGGCCGTGGCGGCGGGCAGCGGGTCGGCGGTCAGCAGGCCGTGCAGCGGCAGGAGTTCGGAGCGCAGGTCCTCGTCCGGGGCCGCCCAGCCGGTCTGGCGTACGGGGTGGCCCGGGGCCGCCCCCGCCACCAGGTGGACGCGGATCTCCGCCGCGCCGTGCGCCAGCACCAGTCCGGTGATCCGGACCTCGTCCGGCCGCTCCTCCCCCACCACCCGGGCGTGATGGCGGGAGGCGGCCCAGCCGTCCCCCGCGCCCAGGGGCTCCAGCCGGGTCCGCAGGGACACCCGGTCGCCGCTCAGCAGGCCGAAGTGGTTGTCGGGCGCGGCGCCGTACGGGGCGGGGCCGGTGGCCGTGGAGTAGGCGAGCCGGGCGTAGTACGGGTCGTCCTGGTCGGGGTCGCCGGGCGGGGGGAGGTGTTCGCTGCCGTGGTTGTGGAGGCGCACCAGGCCGTCGGCGGTGGTGGACTGGAGCAGCCAGTTCGGGCCGTGCACCGCGCGGGTGACGTCGGCGCCCGCGGTGGCGGGGCCCGGCTCCTCGCGGGCCGTCCACACCTCGTGGTCCTCCGGGAGCAGCAGCCCGAGGAAGCCCTTGGCGGCCCAGTAGGGGGACGCGGGGCCGGAGTAGGGCTGGACCAGGCCCTCGTAGCGGCCGTGCCAGCCCAGCGACAACAGCCCGTCGCCCGAGGCGGCGCCCCGGTCGAGGAAGTAGCGCAGGGCACCGGAGGCGAGGCGGCGGGTGGTGCCGGGGGCGAGCGGGGTGTGCCCGGTGAGGGCGCCCAGCCAGAGCGGGGCGGCGGCCGCGAATCGGTAGATCAGCGAGCGGCCCTGGTGGAGCGGGGCGCCGTCGCCGCCGAAGAGGTGGGCGTAGTCGGCGAGATGGGCGGCCAGCCGCTGCCCGTAGCGGGCGAGCCGTTCGGTGTCGCCGGACAGCCAGGCGTCGAGGGCCGGATAGAGGTGCAGGGCCCAGCCGTTGTAGTAGTCGAAGGCGCGGTTCGCGCCGTCGCTGTACCAGCCGTCGCCGGTGTACCAGGGCTCGATGCGCGCCAGGCCCCGGTCTACGGCCGCGCGGGCGGCCTCCGTTTCGACGTCCGCCTCGGCGAGGAAGCCTCCGACGGCCACCGGGAACAGCTCCCAGTTGGTGGGCACGGGGGTGGCGGTGAGCGCGTCCGTGAGCCAGGCGCCGACGCGCTGACGCACGCCGTCGTCCAGCCGGTCCCACAGCCAGGGCCGGGTGATCCGCAGCCCGAGCGCGATCGAGGCGGATTCGACCAGCGGCTGGCTGCGGTCGGCGATCCGGGGCCAGTCCTCGGGGCCGTCGCCGCCGGGCCGCCGGGTGCCGGTGGCGAAGCCGTCCGCGTACCGCTCCAGCAGGCCGTGCGGGTCGGCGCCGCGCGCGCCCGCGACGCGGAACGCGGCGAGCAGGAAGGTGCGGGCGAATCCTTCGAGTCCGTCGGAGCGGGTGCCGGACCAGCTCGGCCGGTGGCCCGGCAGCTGGTAGAGGGCCCGGCCGGGGGTGGCGTACGGGGTGACGGCGGCGAGGAGCCCGTCGGCGGCGGCCTCCCAGTGGGCCCGGGTCCAGCCGGTGTACGGGCTGGTGGCGCGGTCCTCGGCGGGCAGCGGGAAGGGGTGGGTCACCTGCGGGTGGCTCCTCTGGGCGTGGCTTCTCTGGGCGTGAGTTCTCTGGGCGTGGCTTCTGTGCGTGTGGCTTCTCTGCGTGTGCGTCACCGGATCACCCCGCCGGGGACCAGGGCTTGCGCACGCAGTTCGCCGAGCACGAGCCGGGCGAACTCGGTGGCGCCGTGGGCGGAGGTGTGGGTGTTGTCGCGGGCCTCGTCATAGAGGTACAGCGCCTTGGAGCCCTCGGGGCCGAGCCGCTCCACCAGCTGCCGGGTGAGGGCCGTGAGGTCGATGAGGGGGACGTGCCGCTCGGCGGCGAGGGCGCGCATCTCGGCGGGCAGGTTCACACCGAGGCCGTTGATGTGCAGGGCGGTGCCGTTGTCGAGGGTGCCGTCGTCGTTGAACCAGCGGCGCACGATGGGTGTGACGAGGACGGGCTTGCCGCCGCGCGCCCGTACCCCGTCGAGCAGCGCGGTGAGGTTGGCGCGGTAGTCGGCGGCGGTCGTCTGCTTGTCGTTGTGGGCGAACTGGATGAGGACGGTGTCGCCCGTGCGGATCAGTGGCCGCATGGTGGGGAAGAGCCGGGGGTCGGCGAGGAAGGAGCCGGAACCCTCGCCGGAGTCGGCGTAGTTGGCGACCGAGAGACCGCCGCGGAAGAACTGCGGAAGCTGCTGGCCCCAGCCCGTGTACGGGGCGGCGATCTGGTCGCAGACGGTCGAGTCCCCGGCGAGGAAGAGCTGCGTACGGCGGCTCGCGGTGATCCGCAGATCGGCGAGGCGGGGCGCGTCGCCGCCGAAGGAGAGGTCGAGCCCGGGCGATCCGCTCGGCCCGGTCGGCTCTCCTTCCGGCTCGCGCACGTTGACGGTGAAGGTCCTCGTCAGCCGTTGCCGGGCGGCGGTCGGTGTCGCGGGCAGCAGCGTGCGCCGCGACTCGGCGGTCACGGCGGTGCTTCCGGCGTCGGCGCCGCCGAGGAGGGCCGTGACGTCGTACGTCCCCGGGGCGACGTCGAAGTGGCAGGTGATGGGGGCGGTGCCGGTGCAGTTCGGGAGGGCGTGGCCGGGGCGGTGGCCGGAGGTCCCGGCCCATGCCGGGGCGCCGGGCAGCAGGGCGAGGCAGGCGGTGGCGGCCAGCAGTGCGGTACCGGCGCGTCTCATGGAGGCTCCTCAGCTCGGCGCGTGCGGCATGGCGGGGCGTACTACGGTCGGGCGGATGACCTTACGCCGCGCGGCAAGCGCTTGCTAGAGGTGTCACCAAGGTTTGCGGGGCGGCGCAACGCACCGCCCCCGCAAGTGTTTTCGCGCCTGGTTCGCTACGCGGCCCGGCGCCGGAGCGCGTCCAGCGCCCGGTCCGCGTGGACCCCCATCCGGAACTCGCTCTTGACGACCTCCAGCACCCGGCGGTCGGTGTCGATCACGAAGGTGACCCGCTTGGTCGGTACGGCCGCGATACCCCGCTTCACCCCGAACCGCTCCCGTACCGTCCCTTCCGGATCCGACAGCAGCGGATAGCCGAAGGAGTACGCGCGGGCGAACTCCGCCTGCTTTTCGACCGCGTCGGCGCTGATTCCGACCGGTTCGGCGCCCAGCTCTCTGAACTCCGCCGCAATGTCGCGGAAGTGGCAGGCCTGCTTCGTGCAGCCGGGCGTGAAGGCCGCCGGGTAGAAGAACAGCACGACCGGGCCGTTCGCGAGCAGTCCGCTCAGGGTGCGGGTGTCGCCGCTCTCGTCGGGAAGTTCGAAGTCCTCGACCACATCACCGATGTCCATGAGGATCAAGCTATACGGCCGGACCGCCGTCCCGTGGGCACAAGGCGTTTGCGATGCGCGCGGCGGTCCGGCTCAGCTCGAGGAGCGCTACGCGGGCGCGTCGCCGAAGTCCGGGATGTCCAGACGGGCACCGCCCTGGAGCGCGGACCGGTGGGCGACGATGCCCGGCAGGGTGTAGCGGGCCGCGACCCATGCGTTCACCGTGGGCAGGGTGCGGGTGTTGACGGCGGTGACGAAGTCGTCGACGAGGAAGTGGTGGCTGCCCTCGTGCCCGTTGGGCAGCTGGGCGAACTCCTTCGGCAGCCGCGACCGGTCGTGCACCGGCGCGCTGCCCGAGGTGAAGGCGTCCCGCAGCGCGGGGGCCACCTCGGCGAGCGACGGATCGTCGGGGGACAGGGTCGGCGCGGGCTGGAGGTGCTCGGAGACGTCCTGGACACCCTTCTTGTCCTGCCAGAAGCTGACGGTGGCGAGCTGCTCGAGACTGCCCTCGGTACCGAAGAAGCGGAACCGCGACTCGCGGATGTGTGAGGGGTAGCCCACCCGGCGGAACTCATTGATGCGGAAGGATCCGCCCCCGGCGGCCTCGAAGAGCGCGGTGGCGTTGGAGAAGTCGTTGTCGAACTGGCTGACTTCCCGGTCGAAGACCCCGTCCCCCCGCTCGTCCCGCACCCCTATCGCGGACACGCTCACCGCGTGGGTCTGCCAGGCGCCCAGCACTCCGCCGACCGAGTGGGTGGGGTAGAGCAGCGGCGGATAGCTCGCGGTGGACTTCCAGTGCTCGCCGCCGCTGTACTGGTACGCCTCGTAGAAGCCGAGGTCCATGTCGTGGACGTAGTCGCCCTCGGCGTAGAAGAGCCGCCCGAAGCCGCCCTCGGAGATCTTCTCCCGGGCGTAGACCGTGGCCGGGTTGTACTGGCTGGTCTCGCCCATCATGTACGTCAGCCCGGTCTCCCGGACGGCGTCGATGATGGCGGCGATCTCCTCCTCGCTGACGGCCATCGGCACGGCCGAGTACACGTGCTTCCCGGCGCGCAGGGCCCGGACGACGAGGGGGCCGTGGGTCCAGCGCTGGGTGAACAGCGCGACGGCGTCCACGTCGGATTCCAGCATGGCCTCGAACGTGGGGTGGGTCCCGGCCAGCCCGTACTGGGAGACCAGCCGGTCCGCGCGCTCGGGCAGCAGATCGGTGACGGTGACGTCCCCGACGCCCGGGTGGGCCTGGAAGAGCTTGGCGAACTGGCCGGCGAACTGCCCGGCGCCGACGATGCCAAGGGTGAACGGCATGGAGGGCCCTTTCACTGGTCAAGGACTCATTGGTCGAAGAGTCACTGGTCGAAGAGGAAGTTGACCTGCTGGTTGGTGCGGTCGAGCACGTCGGACGCGGACGCCCCGTTGGCGTAGATGTCCTGCACCGCGGGGGTCATCAGGGCGTCGATGTCCGCGGCGTAGTCCGTGACGGGGAAGGGGAAGGTGGTGCGGTCGGCGACCGGCTTGGTGAAGGCCGTGGTGTCGATGCCGTCCTTCTCGTAGGCGGCCGCTGCCGCTGCCGTGCCCGCCTTGGTCGCGGGGAAGACGATGCCGTGCTTACCGACCGCCTTCTGGCACGCGTTCGAGGCGAGATAGGCCACCCACTTCTCGGCGCCCTTCTTGTTCTTCGCGTGCTTGCTGATGGAGTCGGCGAGGCCGTTCATCATGGTGGCGCGATGACCGGACGGACCGACGGGGGTCAGGGCGGTGCCGACGTCGACGCCCTTGAGCCCAGCGAAGGTCGAGATCATCCAGGAGCCGTGCATGGCGATGGCCGCCTTGCCCGAACCGAGCTGCACCTCGGGGCCGTTGGAGTCGGAGAAGTCCGTGAACGGTGCGAGGTATCCCTTCTTCGCGAGCCCGAAGTACCAGCTGATGGCCTTCTTGAAGGCGGGCTGGTCGTAGTTGTAGTGATCGCCCCACTGCCGCTTGTTGGTGTAGCTCCAGCCCGCCGAGCCGGTGAAGGCGCTCCACTGGGTCTGGCCGTCGGCATGGCCCGCGTCGTTGGTGGCGAGGCCGTAGGTGCGTACGTGGTTCTTGTCGAACCCCGGCTCATCGCCCCGGACGCCGTTCCGGTCGACGGTGAGATGGGCGATGGTCTTCTCGAAGGTGCCGCCGTCCCGGGGGTTCCAGGCCAGGGAGTTGAGATCCTTGGCGGAGACCCCGGCGGCCTTGGCCATCTTCTTGTTGTAGAAGAGGGCGACGGTGTCCCAGTCCTTCGGGGCGCCGTAGCGGTGGCCGTCCTGCCCGATCCACGAGGCCCCAAGGCCGGGCTGGTAGTCGGCGTTCCTGATGCCCTTGGTGGCGGGCAGTTCGTCGAGCGGGGCGAGCACGCCGAGGTCGGCGAACTGGGCGAACTTGGAGACGTGGTCGGTGAAGACGTCGGGCGCGGTGTCCGCGATGAACGCGGCGGTGAGCTTGGTCCAGTAGTCGTCCCACCCCACCTGGGTGATGTTGACGGTGAGCCCGGGGTTCTTCTTCTCGAAGTCCTTCGCGCACGCCTCGTATGCGGGCAGCTGATTGGCGTCCCAGAGCCAGTAGCTGACGGTCCGCTGTGCGGAGACCGACGAGGAGCCCTGCGGTGCGCAGCCCGCCACGAGGGTGAGCGCGGCGGCTCCGCCGAGCGCGACCGCGGTGCGGAAGGCGCGCGGTGCGCGAGGGGTGCGGAAGGTCCGTGCCATGGCCATCGCTGCCTCCTACTTGATTCCGGTGAAGCCGACGGAGTTGACGATGCGCCGGGCGAAGGCGGCGAACAGCAGGAGCATCGGGAGCGCGGCGACCAGCGTCGCCGACATCAGCCCGGCCCAGTCCACCCCGGTCTGCGGCGACTGGGCGCGGAAGATGCTCAGCGCGACGGTGAGCACCCGGGAGCTGTCGCTGTACGACACCATGAGCGGCCAGAAGTAGTCGTTCCATGACGTCATGTAGGTGAGGATGGCGAGGGTCGTGATCGGGGCTCCCGCCATCGGCAGGATGAGCCGGAAGAAGACCCGCACCTTTCCCGCCCCGTCCAGCAGCGCGGCCTCCTCGATCTCCCGGGGGATGTTCATGAAGAACTGGCGGAGGAAGAACACGGCGAACGGCGTCATGAACATCGTGGGCAGCGCGATGCCGAGCAGGTTGTCGACCAGGCCGAGCTCCTTGATGAGGACGAAGTTCGGCAGCAGGGTGAAGACGGCGGGCACCATGAGCCCGGCGAGCACCAGCCCGTACACGGTGTCCCGGCCGCGCCATCGGAGGCGGGCGAAGGCGTAGGCGGCCATGGCGGAGAACAGGACCTGGCAGAAGGTGATCACCGTCGAGACGAGCACCGAGTTGAGCAGGTAGCGCCAGAAGTGGAGGCTGCCGCCCGAGCCGCCCTGGGCGAGGGCGTCCTTGGTGCTCTGGAGGCCGAAGACCCGGGCGAAGCCGCCCAGGCTGATGTCGACGGGCAGCAGGGAGGAGGGGTGGGCGGCGAGCGCGGTGTTGGTGGACAGCGCGGTCCGCAGGATCCAGTAGAAGGGGAACAGCGTCACCACCATGACCCCGCCCATGAGCACCCAGGCGACGATGCGGCCGGGTGAGGGCCTGCGCCGCACTGTGAGCGCGGTCCGGGTGGTGGCCGGGCTGGGGGCACCGAGTTTCGTGGGTGTCGCCAATGCCATGACGGGCTCCCTAACCGAGGTCCGTTTGACCGGCCTTGGTGAGCCGGTACTGAACGATGGTGATCACGCTGAGGACGATCAGCAGCGCGACGGACATCGCGGAGGCGTAGCCGAACTGGAACCGTCCGAACGCGGCTCCGTAGATGTAGTACTGGAGCACGTTGGTGGCGTTGGCCGGGCCTCCGGCGGTGGTGACCGCGACCGTGTCGAACACCTGGAACGACCCGATGACGGTCATGATGAGCACGAGCGCGAGGATCGGGCGCAGCAGCGGCATCGATATCCGCCAGAACATCCGCCACTCCCCCGCCCCGTCGATCCGCCCCGCCTCGTACATGTCCTTGGGGATCGCCTGGAGCCCGGCGAAGAGCAGCAGGGCCGTGTAGCCCACGTGCCGCCAGACGTTGACCAGGGCGATGGTGGGGATCGCCCACGCCTGGCTCCCGAAGAAGGCGATGTGGCCGAAGCCGAGGGCGCCGAGGATCTGGTTGCCGATGCCGAGCTGGGTGTCGAGCATCCACAGGAAGACGATGCCGGTGACCACGTTGGAGACCAGATACGGGGTGAGCACGATGCCGCGCACGAACGCCGACTGGGTCAGCCGCTGCATCAGGACGGCGATCAGCAGGGCCACGACGGTCTGCACCCCGATGTTCATGGCCACGTAGACGACGGTGACGCGCAACGAGTCCCAGAAGATGGGGTCGTTGACCATGCGCACGTAGTTGTCCAGGCCCACCCATTCCGGCGGGGTCAGCAGGTTGAAGCGGGTGAAGCTCAGATAGATGCCGCGCAGGGTGGGCCAGAGGAGGAAGACGAGGAACCCGAACAGAGCGGGTGCGATGAACGCCGCCGCGAGCAGCCCGTCGCCGCGGGCGTCCTGGCGGCGGGCGCCCTGGCGGTGGGCGCCCGCGCGGTGGGGCGAGGCGATGGCCATAAGACTCCCTTGTCCATGACGTGGTCCATGGCCGATTAGTTTCGTGACGAAAAAATAGAGCTGTCAAGACCCCTGCACGAGGTGGGGAAAACCCGTTATCCACAGCCCAGGACCCCGCCATTGTTTTCGTCGGGAAAGATATATAGGCTCCAGGATGTGGATGATGAAGGCTCGATGAGTGCGCTGGCGGCCAGTTGGGCACCGCTGAGTCCCGCCGAGCGGGCGGTGGCGATCGAAGTGCTGATGCACGGCCCCCTCTCCCGCGGCGAGATCGCCAGACGGCTGGATCTGTCGGCGGGCAGCCTCACCCGGCTGACCAAACCGCTGATCGAGTCCGGGCTGCTGGTCGAGGAGGCGTGGCCGAACTCGTCCCGTCCGGCCCGGACCGGCGGGCAGGGGCGCCCCTCCCAGCCGCTGGACATCGTGGCCGAGTCCCGCTACTTCGCCGGATTCAAGATCACCGGCGATGCGGTGTACGGGGTGGTCACCACCCTCAAGAGCGAGGTCGTGGCCCAGCGGACCCGTCCGCTCGGCACCCATGACCCCGAGGAGGTCGCGGACCTCCTCGAGGCTTTTGTCCAGGACTTCAGCCGCGACTTCCCCCGGCTGGCCGGGATCGGCGTGGGCGTCGGCGGCCATGTCCGGGGCCGGTCCACCGTCGTCGACTCCGCCTTCCTGGACTGGGACGACGTCCCGTTCGCCGAGCTCCTGGAGCGGCGCACCGGGCTGCCGGTGGTGGTGGAGAACGACGTGGTGGCCCTCACCGAGGCCGAGACCTGGTTCGGCGCGGGGCGCGGGCTGGACCGCTTCGTCGTGCTCACGATCGGCGCGGGCATCGGATACGGCCTGGTCATCGGCGGCACCCTGGTCCGCGGCGCGGAGGACGGCCACGGTCTCGGCAAGCGCTGGATCATCGATCCGAACGGGCCCCTCACCCCGGACGGGGAGCGCGGCAGCGCGGTCGCGCTGCTGTCCATCCCGAGCATCCGCTACCAGGTGCAGGCCGCGCTGGGCCGGGAGATCGACTATCCCGGGATTCTCGCCCTCGCCGCATCCGGCGATCCGGTCACCGGCCGGGTGATCGACGAGGCGGCGCGGGGGCTCGGCATCCTGGTGGCGCAGATCGCCAACTTCGCGATGCCGCAGAAGATCCTGCTCGCCGGGGAGGGGGTCGGTCTGGTCGACGTCGCGGGCGAGACCATCCGTCGGACCATCGCCGCCCATCGCCATCCGCTGGCGGACCCGATCGACCTGGAGACCAAGGTCTCCGACTTCAACGACTGGGCGCGGGGGGCCGCCGTGCTGGCCATCCAGGTGCTCGTCCTCGGCAAGACGGACGGATAGCCGCAGAGCGCTTCGGCAGTGCACCAGCGCTTCGGCAGTGCATGTGCCCTTCAGTACCGCAGGCGGGCCGTGTGACCGTCGATCCGCAGGATGCACTCCGTGAACAGCGCCATCGGGGGGCTGCCGTCCGCGGGGACCAGCTGCAGTTCGAGGTCCATGATGGATCTGATCACCTGTGCGGTACGGCTTCCGTCAGGGTCCGGACCGCGCAGCGCCGACCACGACTCGAACTTGTCCCGGGCCTTTTCCCATGCCGGTCCGGGCGTGAAGTGGCACAGGAAGACCGGCTGGTCGACCCCGTACTGCCGTAACTCGCCGACCGTGGCCTCACCCTGCATAAGCCACCAAGTGGCAGTCATCGCGCCCCCAACTCCGTACATGGGACTGGATACCGATCATACGGGTGGGGAAGGGCCGCCGAGGACCAACTCGATTCCGGAGCCCACTCCAGCAGCCCCTCCTCCACCCCCGACCGGACGCGGCCCCGTGCGGGACGTCAGTGGCCGCCGGTCACCTTCACGTAGTCGACCACCAGCTGCTGGGGGAAGGTGGTGCTGCCGTCCGGGTCGCCCGGCCAGTAGCCGCCGACCGCGAGGTTGAGGATGAGGTAGAAGGGGTGGTCGAAGGCCCAGCGGTTGCCGTTCAGATCGGCGGGGGTGCGGGTCTGGTAGACGTTGCCGTCCACCGACCAAGTGATCTTGTTGGGCGACCAGTCGACGGCGAACGTGTGGAAGGCGTCGGAGAACTTCGCCCCGCCCGGCAGGGTGTAGCCCGCGCCGATGCCCCCCGACCCGGAGTAGCCGGGGCCGTGGATCGTGCCGTGGACGGTGCCGGGTTCGTAGCCGACGTTCTCCACGACGTCGATCTCACCGCAGTTGGGCCAGCCCGCGCTGCCGATGTCGTTGCCGAGCATCCAGAAGGCGGGCCACATGCCCTGGCCGCGCGGCAGTTTCATGCGGGACTCGACATGACCGTAGGCGGTGGTGAAGGTGCGTGCGGTGGACAGGCGGGCGGAGGTGTACTCGCAGCGGCCGTACCAGCAGGAGTAGTTGGCGGGGTTCTCCTTGCGGGCGGTGATGACGAGGTTGCCCTGACCGTCCAGCGCGGCGTTCTTCGTGCCGTCCGTGTAGTACTGCCGCTCATGGTTGTTGACGTTGTCGCCGGTCTCGTATCCCCACCGGCCGGCGTCGACCGCGCCGCCCGCCGGGCCGTCGAAGGTGTCGGTGAACGCGGCCGTGGGGGCGGACGGCCCGGCGGCGGCCGGGGCGGTGAACCAGGGAGTGGCGGCGAGCGCGGTCGCCGAGAGCAGGCCGATCAGGGTGGTGCGCAGCGTCCTTGGCATGGCGCCGATTGCCTTCCTGTGTGGGGGATCCCGGAACCGGCGCGCGGGCCGGTTCCGGGGGGGGGGGGAAGGTGCGCGGCATAATCTCCAGCGCTGCGGTGCTCATGTCAACAGGTCTGGACCAACCCCCTTTGGCCCTTCGATGAGTACGGACACGGCCCAGCGCTTACGAGTCCGCGGGCCCGAACAGCGCGAGCAGGTCCTCCCGCCCGAACATGCGCGCCGTGTCGACCGCCGACGGCGAGCCCGCGCGCGGGTCGGCACCGGCGGCCAGCAGGACCCGCAGCACCTCCTCCTCCCCCTTGAAGGCCGCCCCGGCGATGGGGGTCTGCCCCCGCTCGTTGACGCGATTGGGGTCGGCCCCGCGCTCCAGCAGCGCCGATACGACGGCCGGGTGGCCGTAGTAGGCGGCCAGCATGAGCAGCGAATCGCCCTTGTCGTTGGTGAGGTTGGCCGGAACGCCCGCGTCCACGTAGGCGGCGAGCGTGTCGGTGTCACCGTGCCGGGCCAGGTCGAAGACCTTCGCCGCCAGTTGCAGCACCTCCGGGTCGTGAGCGGGCTCGCTCTCGGGGTTCGGTGCGCTCATCGCGTATCGCCTCCGGCTTCGCTAGCTGTGCGTTCACTGCCTGTGCATGCCGCTACCCGCGCACGCGCCACCTGTGCATGTGATCACCGGCACGTGACCATTGTTGCGCTTGTGCCATCAATCGCCCCATTTGCACCTTTCCCCGGATGGATACATGCTGTGACCCTGGAATGACTCATGGTGAGAGTCCCCCACCAGCCAGGAGACCGAGATGATCCTGTCCATTTCCGGTGTCGTCCTGCTCGGCATCGTCGTCTTCATCTTCTTCCGCAAAGACGGCCTCAAGGCATCCCACGGCGTCGTGTGCGCCCTCTTCGGCTTCTACCTCGCGAGCACCGCCATCGCCCCGAGCATCAAGGCCGGTGGCGCAAGCCTCGCCAGTCTGCTGGGCGGGATCAAGATCTGACGTGGACCTGCCACCGCTCCCCCGGCTCCGCCTCGGCGGCGCCGGGCGCGCCCCGTTCCGCCGCGGCCGCGAGTTCGCCCGCACCGCGGCCGACAGCGCCGCCGACGTCCTCCACCCGCTGCTCGCCCTCTCCCGGGGCTTGCGGGTGCTCGCCGCCGGAGCACGCCGCCGGTGGGCGGAGCTTCCGGGCGAACAGCGCGGGCCCGCGTTCTTCGTCGCGGCCGCCTGCCTGTTCGTCGTCTTCCTGCTGCCGTACGGACCGTTGGCCTCGGCGATCGGCCTGCTCGGCGCCGCGGGCTGGGCCGGGCGGGTGCGCGCCCCCGCCGCTCCGGGGCCGGGCGCCGACGGCACCGAGCGGCTGCGCCTGATCTACGAGGCGCTGGTGCCGTACTTCGCCGCCGCCGAGGACCCCGACCCGCTCTACAGCCACGGCGGGGAGTGGTCGCGCCCCTTCGAGTCGTTCGACTTCGACGAGGACGGGCGGCTGACCCGGCTGCTGCTGCGGTACCCCGCGTACTTCACGGATGGCGAAGCCGCGTCCCGGGCCCGCGTCGAACAGGTGCTGTACGCGAAGTCGGGGCGCGACAGGGAGTACCTGTTCACCTGGGACGAGGAGGCGAACCGGCTCACCCTGGCGGTGCTGCCCGCCCTGTCCACCGCGATCTGCGCCCAGCGCTTCGTGACCGCGCCGGGCGAGACGGTGCTCGGCTTCACGGACGCGTCGTCCGTGCGGCGGACCCTGCCGGTGCTGGAGGGCGTCGACGACGAGATGGCCCAGTCCCGGGACGGCTCCGACGCGGGCGAGCCGGCCGACGGCGGGACTGCGGCGGCGACGCGGGACGTGCCACCCGTCGTCTGGCGCACCGGGCCGCGCTCCACCGAACCGCATCTGCTGGTGCTCGGCCGCCCCGGCAGCGGCACCACCACGCTGCTCCGCTCCATCCTGCTCCAGGCGTTGCCGCACGGCGACGTGCTGGTGGTGGACGGCAGCGGAACCGGCGAGTACGCGTGCCTCGGCGGCCGCGCCGGGGTGCTGGCCGTCGAATGCGGGCTCGCCGGGGTGCTGGCCACGCTGGAGTGGGCCGGGCACGAGACCGAACGGCGGCTGCTGGCCGCCAACCGCGCCCGCCAGTTCGGCCATTCGCCGCCGGAGGACGTCCAGCGCCCGCTGTGGATCGTGCTGGACCGGCCGTCGGCGCTCAGCCATGTGGCGGCGGCGGACGGCCGTACGGACCCGCAGGAGCTGCTCCAGGTGCCGCTGCGGCACGGGCGGGCGGCGAACGTACGGGTCGTGGTGGCCGAGCAGCTCGACGCGGCGGAGGGCCTGAGCGAGGCCGTACGGTTCCACACCCGCGCACGGGTGGTCCTCGGCCCGGCCTCACTCGAACAGACCACCGCCGTGCTGGGCGCCCCGCCGCCCACCACCCCGGTGCCGGAGGTACCGGCGGGCCGGGGGTACGCGCGGCTCGGCGCGGGGCCGGTGCACCGGCTCCAGGTACCGGCCACGCCCGACCCGTACGACGACGCGACGAGCGAGGGCCAGCGGCGGGCGGTGCTGCGGCTGCTGCCGGGGCCGGACGCGGGCTCCCCGGGGGAGCGGGTGGCGGCCACGAGCACGTGACCCCGCGCCCCGCAGGGGTGGGGCGGGTCGGCCGGGCGCG